>JAAYAO010000167.1 GCA_012719335.1 Propionibacterium sp.
AGGCACCCCCACGCCCGCCGCAGTCCCCGCAACAAAGACAGGGCGACGCACCCCCCGGCTGACCTCCCGCGCCGGTTGAGCAGGCCGCGTGGCCGTGGCGAAGCCAGCGTCACACCCGGGGCCTCCACGCCGGTTGAGTAGGCCGCGTAGCGGCCGTATTCGAAACCTCGTGTTGTTCCCGGTTGGTCCGGGTTTGGTGTTGCTGGTTTCGACTCGGGCGCTGCGCGCCCGGCTCAACCGACGCAACGCCACCTGGTCGGCTTCGACGCCGGTTGAGTAGGTCGCGTAGCGGCCGTATCGAAACCCGGTGCCATGACAGGGGTGCTCAACCAGCTGGGGCCCGTTCGGGCGCGATGTCATACTGGCCCGCGTGACGACGACTCTCCCGGTGCGCAGCAGCCGCAACGCCGGCCCCACCAGGCGCGCCCTGCGGCGCTGGGTGACCTGGCCGAGTCTCGTCCTGGTGGCCGCCGTCGCGACCTGGATCGTCCTGATTCTGCGGAATGTGCCCTGCCGGATGCGGTACTCCGGCTCGGCCCCCGACGTGTACGCGTTGATGTGTTACTCCGATGTCTGGCCGCTGTACTCGGCCCGCGGGCTGATGGAGGGGCACACCCCCTACTTCGACACCGGGAGCCACCAGGTGCTGGAGTACCCGGTGCTGACCGGCCTGCTGCTGGAGATCGAACGCCTGATCACCGCGGTGGTGGCACCCCAGGGCCGCGACCTGACCGGTGCCGAGCAGGTGTTCGCCACCCGGGTGTTCTTCGACGTGAACCTCGTGGTGATGTTCGCGTTCTTCCTGATCACCGTGCTCGCCCACCTGCGGATCAGCCGCGACCGTCCGGGTGACGTGCTGATGCTGGCCGCCGCCCCGGTGGTGATACTTACCGGGGTGATCAACTGGGACCTGCCCGCGGTGGCCCTCACCTCACTGGCCATCCTCGCCTGGGCCCGCAGCCGTCCCCTGATCGCCGGGGTGCTGCTCGGCCTGGCCACCGCCGCCAAGCTCTACCCGGTGCTACTGCTCGGCCCCCTCCTGTTGCTCTGCCTGCGGGCCAACCGACTGGGCGCCTTCGGCCGCACCCTCGGCGGGTTCCTGGCCGGCTGGGGGCTGATCAACGCCCCGGTGTTCCTGTTCGCCCGGGACTCCTGGCTGGCCTTCTGGTCCTTCCACTCCGACCGCGGCGCCGACCTCGGTTCGGTCTGGTACGCCCTGGCCCTGGCCGGGGTGGACGTTCCCGATGTCAGCCGCTGGTCACTGGTGCTGCTGGTCGCCGGCTGCGCCCTGATCGGGCTGCTGATCCTGCTCGCGCCGCGACGTCCGCGGTTCGGGCAGGTTGCCTTCCTGGTGGTGATCGTCTTCGTGGTCACCGGGCAGGTGTACTCCCCGCAGTACGTGCTGTGGCTGGCGCCGCTGCTACTGCTGGCCCGGCCCCGATGGGGCGAATGGGTGGTGTTCACGCTCGCCGAGATCACCTACTTCGGTGCGATCTGGCTGCACCTGGGCGGCCAGTTGCAGCCCGGGGACGGGCCGGATTCGCTGTACATCCTGGCCATCGCGATCCGGGTGATCGTCCAACTCGCGTTGTCGGCCCTGGTGGTGCGCGACATCCTCGCTCCGCAACACGACCCGCTGCGCGTCCCCGGGGCCGACGACCAGGTCGGCGGCGTGCTCGACCATGCCCCGGACGCCGCCTGGTTCACCCGACTGCAGCCCCGGCGGGGCCGTCCCGCGTGAACAGCCCCCCACCGTCCACCCCGACCGGTCTGCACCAGCCGGTCGACAGCGACTGGCGCACCATGCTGCAGGCCTGGCTGGGCAGCCGGGGCCTGTTGCTGCTGGTCGGTGTGCTGCTGGCCCTGACCAGCGACCGCACCTTCGTCGACCTGGTCGGCAACTGGGACGCCCAACACTTCTTCGCGATCGCCGAACGCGGCTACCCACCCGGCTCGAACGAGGTCGCGTTCTTTCCCGGCCTGCCCGGGATTCTGGCCTTCGGCAACCTGCTCGGGGTTCCGCCGGTGGTAACCGGGGTGATCGTGTCGACGGTTTGCTCACTGGTGGCCGCCCTCGCCCTGGTACGGCTGGGCGGGCCCTGGGCGAGCGTCGGATGGTTGTTCGCCCCGGTGGCGGTGTTCACCGTGGTGCCGTACACCGAGGCACTGTTCTGCGCCCTGGCCTTCTGGGCGTGGGTGTGGGCCCGCCGCGACACCTGGTGGTCGGCCGGCCTGCTCGCCGGAGCCGCCTGTGCGGTGCGGGTGTCGGGGCTGTTCCTGCTCGGGGCCCTGGCCGTGCTGGTGCTCACCGAACACGGCCGCGGCGCCGGCGTGGCGACCCGGCTCCGGGCCTGGACGGCGCGCGCGGTCTGGCTGCTGATTCCGGTGGCGGTGCTGTTCGGGTACGCGCTGTTCCTGTACCTGCAGACCGGATCCTGGACGGCCTGGTACTCCGCCCAGGTCGACGGCTGGCAACGCACCATGACCTGGCCCTGGGAATCGGCCATTCGCACCCTGGAGGCGGTCGAACCCGGCGGCTACGCCGACCAGAACGGGTGGGGCACGATGATGCGCGCCGAAGTGGTGGCGATGGCCGTCGGAGTGCTGACCGTCGGCTGGTGCCTCGGTCGGCGGCTGTGGGCCGAGGCGTCCTGGGTGGCGGTGCAGGTGCTCGCCTTCTCGATGTCGGTGTGGTGGATCTCGGTGAACCGGGCCGTGCTGTTGTGGTTTCCCACCTGGCTGATGCTCGCCACCCTGATCGAATGGCGCCCGGCCCGTCCGGCCGCCCGGATCGCCCATCACCTGGCCGTCGGCGTCCTGCTCGCCGTCGGGCTCGGCTTCATGCTGTGGTGGGCCCGGATGTTCTTCACCGGCGCCTGGGCGAGTTAGGCCGCGACCCTCGTCCGGGCCCGCCGGTCAGGCCTCGAGCGCGGGTCGGTCGCCCCCGTCCCGGATCATCTTCTTCTCGTGCCGACGCATCTGCCACCGGTCGAAACCCTCGGGGTGGCGCACCCGCACGTTGCCGGCGCACCGGCCCCGCACCACGATCCGCGGGTTGTCCCCGGTCGGACGGGTGCTGACCCGGGACTTCGCCTCGTTCTGGGCGCCGCTGATCTGCAGCCGTTCGGTGTCCACCCCCCAGCCCTCGGGGACGACCAGGATGATCGTCCCGCCACCACTGAGCAGCACCAGGTCGATCAGCTTCGCGCCCGGCCGGGCGTGCACGAAGTTCAGCCGCACGGTCGACCAGCCGGTGACCACCTCCAGGAAGGGCGGCACCTCCCAGTCGCCGATCTTGGTCAGCGAATCCTTCACGTTCAGCACCAGCGGGTTGTCCCACCGGTAGCCGGGTCCGTCCCCGGCCACCTGCTCGTCGGTGATCACCGCGTGCAGTCGCTCGGCCTCGACCAGGTCGTCCAACACCGCGATCAGATCGGCGCGGGTCACCGCACCGAAAGCCCGATCCAGCCGCGGGGTCAGCTCGTCGAAACTGATCCGGCCGTCGGCGGCCGCATCACGCAACTGGGCTGCGGCGTTCTCGCGCTGCAGGTTGCTGACGCGCAGGTGAGCATCCGGGTCCTCCGTGGTCATGGCGCAAGCGTAATGGTCAGCCCGGCCCCGTCCGGGGAGTCGAAGCCGGTGAGGTGGCCGCACCGCGGTACACAATGGTCGGTATGACCGACATCAGCCGCGCCCGCGTCCGCCTGCCCCGCATCAGTTCCCGAGCCTGGGAGCACCCGGCCGACCGGGGAGCCCTGACCGCCCTGCGCAAGCTGAAGGGCTTCGACCTGGTGCTGCGCAAGATCTCCGGAGTCATTCCCGAGCGCATGGTGCGGATGAACTACCTCGGCTCGGCGGTTAAGGTCGGTGACCGGCAGTACCCGCGGATCTACCAGCTCTACGCCGAGGCCGGGGCCGTCCTGGACATCGCCGAACTGCCCGAGCTGTACGTGGTCGCCGACCCGCACCTGAACGCGATGTGCATCGGCATGGACAAGCCGATCATCGTGGTCAACTCCGCCCTGGTCGACCTGATGGACGACGACGAACTGCGCTTCGTGCTCGGCCACGAACTCGGCCACGCGGTCAGCGGCCACGCCCTCTACCGCACACTGCTGCTGCTGATCGTCGGGATGACCAAGTCGTTCGGCTCGATCCCGTTCTCGGGCATCGCCTTCCGGGTGATCACCGCGGGGTTGATGGAATGGCAGCGCAAGTCCGAACTGTCCGGCGACCGGGCCGGCCTCCTCGCCACCCAGGACAAGACCGCCGCGATCCGCACCATGCTGAAGCTGGCCAGCGGCGGGCACCTCGACCAGCTCGACACCACCACCTTCCTGGAACAGGCCCGCGAATACGCCGCCACCGAAGACCTGCGCGACTCGGTGCTGAAGTGGCTGCTGCTGGAGACCGCCAGCCACCCCTTCGCGGTGATCCGGGCCGGGGAGCTGCAGAAGTGGGCCACCTCGGGCGAGTACGTGAAGATCATCGGCGGCGACTACCCCAAGCGCGATGACGACGACAAGGCCACGATCAGCGACGAGGCCCAGGCCGCCGCGGACAGCTACTCCGAAGCCTTCGCCAAGTCGGAGGACGCCTTCACCAAGCTGCTGCGCGATGTCGGCGACACCGTCGGCAACCTGCGTGACTGGGTGATCGGCCGCAAGCGGGACTGAGCAACCGGCGACCGGGTACCTGCTCCAACTGCGGGCTGCTGCAAACCGCCTTCTTTCCGGGCCTCGACCCCGAATAGCCGATAACGGCCCACCAGGAGGCGGTTTGCAGCAGGGCGGGCTGGTGCCCGACCGGTTCGGGGGTCAGCCGGCGGCGGCCAGCACCCGTTCGGCGAGGCGGCGGCCGGCGTCCGGCACCCCCTTGAAGCCGGGGAAGCTGGACAGATCCACCACCCAGGGCTCGCCGTCGTGCTCGATGATGTCCACGCCGTAGACGTCGGTGCCGAGGGCATCGCCGCAATCCCGGGCGATCCGTTCCAGGGCCGGAGGCAGCGTGACCACCTCACCGAACTTCTGCTGATCGGTGGGCGGCCAGACCCGCATCACACAGAACACCTCATCGCCGATCCGGTAGATCTTCCGGTCCAGCCCGTCGGGAGCGAAGTAGCGCTGGGCGAACATCTCCTCGTCACCGAAATCGGCCGGCAGCTCCTCGGCGGTGTGCACCACCTCGATGCCACGACCCCGCGACCCGCGCACCGGTTTGATGATCACCGGGCCCCGGGCCAGCAGCGGCAGCACGTCATCTGGATGGGTGACCGACACACACGCCGGCACCGGCACCCCCGACGACTGCAACACCATGTTGGTGGCCAGCTTGTCGCGGCACAGGGCGGTGACCGGGTACGGGCTGATCGTCGGCACGTCCGCCTCGTGATAGCGGCGGGCCAGGGTCAGGGCGTCGGTCGACTTGGCCTTGAGCACGCACACATCGGTGGCCCGCAGCGGCTCGTCGGTGACGTTCACCTCCTCGGGGTGCACATGGGTCACCCCGGCGCCGTGCCGGCGCAGGGTTTCGACCAGCTCGTCCATCACCGGGCTGCGGCGTTCGACCGACTTGCGGGTGCGGAGAATCGTGATGTCCATGGTTGTCACCTCGAGGTTGGGTTGGTGGTGCCGGCGGTGCCGGCGGGGATCGGTTCGGGGTGGGTGTCCGGATCGGTGAGCAGGCCTCGCGAACCCAACCACCAGGCGTAGGTTTCGGCGAGCAGCCCGGCCACGGTGCGGGTGATCAGCAGGGTGGGCAGGCCGAAGGTCGACCAGATCACCCCGGCCAGGACGGGTGCGCCGAGTTCACCGAGATCCTCCGCCGAGCTCATCAGGGCCAGGGTCTGGGCGCGACGCGGCGGGTCCAGGGCCGAAACCCGCGCCATCACCGCTCCCCAGGCGGGGCGGAAGGCGGCCTTGCCGACGTCGTCGGTGACCTTGCCGGCGATCAGCCCCGGGTAGCCGGGGAACACCAGCCACACCAGGGACGACACGATGTTGCCGACCGCCCGCACACCCAACACCAGTTTCAGGCTGATCCGGTCGGCGACCCAGCCCCAGACCGGCCCGCTCAGGGCGACCACGGCGGTGAAGGCGTACATCGTGGACGCCGCCGCAGCGGGCAACCCCATGTGTTCGACCGCCAACACCGGCAGCAGGTTCGACATCAGGTACGCGGTGCCGGTCATCAACGCGCCGAGCAGCGCATAGGGCGCCAGCGATGCCTTCAGGGCCGCCGGCAGGGGCGCCCGTTTCTCCGGCCGCGGCACCACCAGCCCGGTGACACTCGGCCCGCGCAAACCGGTGATCACCAGCAGCAACGGGATCGCCGACAGCACTGTGGCAACGGTGAATACCGCCGCGTAGTTGCCGGCCAGGGCGGTGATCAGCACCCCGGCGCCCACCTGCCCCGACGACCCGGCGACGGTCTTGGCGGTCTGGTACCAGGCGAAGCGCTGCGCGACCGCCTTCTTGCCGCCCAGCGCCGCCAACACGGTGGACGCCGACGGGTCGCGCAGCGCGATCGACACCCCGTGCAACCCGCGGGCCGCAAAGAGATGGGCCGGGGTCGAGGCGAACACCAGGGCCAACACCACCAGGGTGCGCAATGCCACGGCGATCACGAAGGCCTGCCGCACCCCGATCCGGTCGATGGCCCGACCCATCAGGGGTTTCAGCACCACCGCCACCGCGGTGTTGGTGGCGAGCAGCATGCCGATGCCACCCAACGACATGCCCATCGACCAGGCGTACAGCGGCAGCGAGAAGCTGAGCAGCCCGAAGGCCAGCCGGGACAGGAATCCCTCGGCCACCACCACCTTCAGTGGGCCGCTGTCGTCGTCGCGGCGCCGGATGCGCACCGGCCCGTATACGTAGCCGAAGGCCACCACCGCGCAGACCAGAATGCACGCCCCGAGCACCGCGATGGAGAAGCCCGCCCACCGCATCACCAGGGCGTCCCGGGCGGCCTCCAACGGCATCATGGACGCCGCGGCGAGGTACCAGCCGGACTGTTCGCCGACGGTGACCGGCATCGCCAACACCAGATACCGGACGGTACCGGTGTCCACCTCGACGAACTCGGCCGGCCCACCACCGTCGAGCACGGCCCGCACCGCGGGGGAGTCGGGCACCCGGGTGTCCGCGCCGGG
>JAAYAO010000168.1 GCA_012719335.1 Propionibacterium sp.
ACAGCAGTAATCGAGTCCGTAGGCCTCCAGTACGCGGGCTCGGCGGGGATCGGCGGTGACGAGGTCACCGAGGGACGAGCTGGTCAGTACGGTCATGCCTTTATTTTATCCATCTCAAGTTGTAATAAATCCGGAGCGGTTGCGCTTCGGCAACGAACGCCCGTCCGGTACTGCCGGCGCCCGGCCGACCCCCGCTACCGTGCAGCAATGAACAGCAAGGTGCGGATCGGCCTGCTGATCACCCTCGCGGTGATCGTGGTCGCGGTGGTCGGCGGGTATTGGTACGTCCGGCCGCTGCTGCTCACCGGCACCGGGTACGCCGCCCACAACGCCTGCGCCCTGACTCATATCGCCGGACGCGACGACGTCGACCGTGACCTGCCGCCGAACCCCCTCGTCCCCCATCTGCGCACCGAGGTCACCGACGACGGGGCCACGGCCTCGGTGCGGGGGCTGCTCGCCGGGCAACGGGCCTGGTTCGAGCCCGACGCCGGCTGCACGCTCCACTCGGGCGAGCGCGGGTCGCACGGCACCCTCACCGCGGTGCCCGCCGGCCCCGGGCTACCGGACGGGCCGACCGGCCCCGAACTCGACGCCGCCCTGAACCGGGCCTTCGGTGACGACCTCCCCGCCGACCAACGGCAAGCCCTGGGCACCCGGGCGGTGATCGTGGTGCACGACGGGCGCATCGTCGCCGAACGCTACGCCGACGGGTTCACCGCAGACACCCCACAGTTGGGCTGGTCGATGTCCAAATCGGTGACCAACCTGCTCACCGGCGTCCTGGTCGAACAGGGCAGGGTCGCCCTCGACGACGACCACCTGCGCCCCGAATGGAACGACGAACGCGCCGCGATCACCGTGGACGACCTGCTGCGGATGACCAGCGGCATCGAATGGGATGAAACCTACGATCTGGGCACCCCGATCACCCGGATGCTCTACCTGGAACCCGATATGGCCGGATACGTGGCCGGCCTGCCGGGCGCCCACCCGCCGGGGGAGTACCAGCAATACTCCTCGGGCAGCACCAACCTGCTGTGCTCGGTGCTCACCCAACGCGCCGACACCTCCCCGGCCGACCTGCCGCGCGCCGAACTGTTCGCCCCGCTCGGGCTCGGCTCGGCCGTCTGGGAGGCCGACGGGGTCGGCACCCCGGTCTGCTCGTCCTACCTGTGGGCCACCCCGCGCGACTGGGCGGCCATCGGCCAGTTCGCCCTGCAGGACGGCGTCTGGCAGGACGAACGACTGCTGCCCGAGGGGTGGATGGCCGACTCGACCACCGCTCACGAGGTGCCCCACACCGAGGACCCCGGCTACGCCTCCGGCTGGTGGGTCAACCAATTGCCCGACGAGTCCCTGAAGAACCCGGCACTCCCGGCCGACGCCTACTGGGCCAGCGGGCACGACGGGCAACGCCTGTACGTGGTGCCCTCGGCCGACCTGGTGGTGCTGCGGCTCGGCTTCAGTCCCGGTGTCGAGGGAGCTGACCTGCGCACCGACGAACTGCTGGCCGAGGTGGTCGACACCATCGGGTGATACCGGTTCGGGATAATGCCGATATGACGACTCCGACCGTTGACCTGTTGCACGAGATTCTGGACGAGATCCGCGATGACCGGTCCGGTGAGTTGGGTGCTCATCTGGCCGATTACGACCATCCGAAACCCGACGCGCTGGCGATCGCGGTGTGCGACCTCGACGGCAACGTGGTCTCCGCCGGGGACGACGATCGTCGCTTCGACCTGCAATCGGCCTCCAAGCCCTTCGTCTACGCCCTCGCCCTGGGTCGGCAGGGGGTCGCCGAGGTGCGCAAGCGGATCGGCGTGGAGCCCTCGGGGGAGGCCTACAACGAGATCTCCCTGGAGGCCGGCACCGGCCGTCCGGCCAATGCGATGATCAACGCGGGCGCCCTGGTCGCGCACTCCCTGGTCGGCGACGAGGGGGACGACGAGACGGCCCGGTTCGAGCGGATCCGGGAACTGTTCGGGGCCCTGGTCGGCCGCGAGGTCGAGGTCGACGAGGACATCGCCGGCATCGAATCCCGCCTGGCCCACCGCAACCTGGCGATCGCCCACCTGCTCGCCGAGGAGAAGGTGCTGATCGGCGAACCGCACGATGTGGTCGAGGGCTACGGCCGGCAATGTGCCCTGGCGGTCGACGTGCGCGAGCTCGCGATGATGGCGACGGTGTTCGCCAACGGGGGCCGGCACCCGTCCACCGGCGAACGGATGCTGGATCAGCAGGCGGTGCGGTACGCGACCAGCGTGATGTTCACCTGCGGGATGTACGACGACGCCGGCGATTGGGTGTACGAGGTCGGTCTGCCCGCCAAGAGCGGGGTGTCGGGCTGCCTGATGGCGGTGGTGCCCGGCCGGTACGGGATCGCGGCCTACTCACCCCGCCTCGACGAGCACGGCAACAGCGTGCGCGCCTCCCGGGCGATCGCGGCGCTGTCGGCCGCTTGGCGCCTGCACGTCCTCGACTCCAAGGTCGGCCTGGCCGAGAGCCATTGAGATGGGCCGGTTGAGCGCCTGGGCCAAGGGCATCCCGCAGAAGTTCTGGTTCATCCCGGCGGTGTACATCGCCGCCGCGGTGGTGATGGCGCAGTTGCTGGTCAGCCTGGACCGTAGCGAGCTGCCGGTACCCGACCCGGTGATGGCCTTCCTCACCGAGGTCGGGGTGGACGGGGCCCGCGCCCTGCTGTCGTCGGTCGCCACCTTCCTCGGCGTGGCCGGCACCGCCTTCTCGATCACCATCTCGGTGGTCAGCACCGCGTCCACCACCTACGGGCCGCGGCTGGTGCGCAACTTCATGCGCGACCGCAAGAACCAGACCGTGCTGGGGGTACTGGTCGCCACCTTCGTCTACACCCTGATGGTGCTGCGTACGATCCACTCCGCCACCGATGACGGCACCGCCTTCGTGCCACACCTGGCGGTGAACTTCGCGATCGTACTGGGCGTCATCGACGTGATCCTGTTCGTCTGGTTCATCCACCACATCGCCGAATCCGTACAGGTCGAAACCCTGTCCGACAACGCCAAACGTGACTTCGAACGGGCTCTGACGCAGAACTGGATCGACCCCGATGGCGAGGGTGCCGCCCGGCTCGACCCACCCCGGGACGGCGGTGCGCCGATCACCCTGGGCCGGTCGGGGTATGTCGTGGCCGTTGACCGGCAACCCCTGATGCGCGATCTGGTCACGTGTGACGCGCGGATGCGGTTGCTGAAACGGCCGGGCGATCAGGTGATGTCGGACGAGCCGGTGGCGATCGCCTGGCCGGCCTCGGCCGCCGAGGAGGCCCAGCGCCGGATGCGCGACCACGTCCATGTCGGCCCGGCCCGCACCAGCGAACAGGATCTGCGCTTCGCCCAACAGCAGGTGGTGGAGCTCGCGGTGCGCGCGATGTCGAACGGCACCAACGACCCCTACACCGCCATCAACGCCATCGAGCAGGTCACCTCCGGGGTGCTCACCGCGGTGACCCGTCCCGAATCGGCCAATGTCCTGCTCGACGGTGACGGCGAGCCCCGGTTGTACCTGCGCCCGGTGCCGGTGCAACAGATTGTGGACACCCCCTTCGACCACGTCCGGCCCTACACCACCGGCACCCGGCTGGTGCTCGAAGCGTTGGTCGACCTGGCCGCCCGGGTGCGCGAGGCGGCGATCGACCCGAAGGTGCGGGCCAGTGCCGATCGACACGTGGACGCGTTGCTGGACGTGGCCGACCTGGACGCCCGCGACCGGGAAGCCCTGGAAGCCCGGGTGCGGGCCGGGCGGGAACGCTCGGTGTACGTCCCGCCCACCCAGCCCTGAGCCGGACGTGTCAGGCTGGGATCACCCCAGTAACGAGGAGCCACCCATGCCGACCGCCACCGGAACCTTCACCGTCGAGATGACCGGGGCCGAATCGCCCCAACCCGACACCGTGCGCGCCGACCTGACCAAGACCTGGTCGGGCGAACTCGCCGGCACCAGCACCGGCGTGATGCTGTCGGCCGGGGACGCCACCACCGGCTCGGCCGGCTACGTCGCGATCGAGGTGTTCACCGGCTCGGTCAACGGGGCCGAGGGCGGCTTCGCCTTCTTGCAACTGGCCACCATGCACGCCGGCGACCCGCGGATGACCTACGTGATCTCCCCGGGTTCCGGCACCGGGGAGTTGGCCGGGATCACCGGCACCCTCGACCTGGACATCGTCGACGGAGAACACCGGGTCGGCCTGGAGTACACCCTGGGCGGATAATGGTCCGATGGCCCGGTTGGACGTGTGGTTGTGGTCGGTGCGGTTGTTCAAGACCCGCACCATGGCCACCGATGCCGTGCGCGGCGGGCACGTCCGGGTGAAC
>JAAYAO010000169.1 GCA_012719335.1 Propionibacterium sp.
CACGGCGCTCGGCAAGGCGATGCTGGCCTGGCTGGAGCCCGAGCAGGTGGAGCGGTTGGCCGGGGTTGCGGTGTGCCGTGACGAGGAACGACCCAGCGGCATGCTGCACCAGGAGCTCGCCCGGGTGCGGTCCCGCGGTGGGCTGGCCTTCGAGCGCGGCGAGGCCTACCCGGGTATCGCCTGTGTGGCGGCCGCGGTGCGCGGACCGCAGGGCCCGGTGGCCGCGGTGTCCCTGGTCGGCGGCATGCAAACCCCGCTGAACCGGGTCGCGCCGCTGGTCGTGGATGCCGCCCGACAGATCTCCAAGGAACTGTGGCCCGACCTGCGCATCACGCCGCGGTCGCGTCGGCTGGGACTGGTGGGACAATCCTGAGATGAGCGATGTGTTGAAGGTCCGGGTCACCGAAGTCACCCAGGAAACCCCGGACGCCAAGTCCTTCGCGGTCGAACCGGTCGACCATCCCGAGATGTTCGGGTACCGGGCCGGACAGTTCCTGACCTTCCGGATCCCGACCGACTGGCCCGAGGGGGCCGCGCGCAGCTACTCGTTGTGCAGTTCCCCGACCCGCGACGAGCCGATGCGGGTGGCGGTCAAGCGCACCCTGGGCGGTTACGCGTCCAACTGGTTCTGCGACACCGTGCGGGTCGGTGACGAACTCGAGGTGCTGCGTCCGGCCGGTGCGTTCACCCCGCGCAACTTCGACGGCGACTTCCTGTTGTTGGGCGCCGGTTCGGGCATCACCCCGATGCTGTCGATCCTGAAGGCCGTCCTGGATCAGTCCGACCGTCACGTCACGCTGATCTACGCCAACCGGGACGAGCGCTCGGTGATCTTCGCCCAACAGCTCAAGAACGAGGCCGACAAGCACGGCGAACGGCTCACCGTGGTGCACTGGCTGGAGGTTCTCCAGGGTGTGCCCACCGATGCCACCTGGCGTTCGTTGTTGGCGCCCTACGCCGACCGGCAGGCCTTCATCTGCGGGCCGGCACCGTTCATGAACCTGTGCGAGAAGGTGCTGCCCGAGGTGGGCATGCCCAGCGACCACATTCACCTGGAACGGTTCACCTCGCTGACCAACGACCCGTTCGCCGAGTCGTCCGTCGAGATCGACACCTCCGGGCCGATGAGCAAGGTCGAGGTCACCCTCGACGGGGAAACCCGCACCGTGGACTGGCCCCGCAGCAACAACCTGCTCGACGTGCTGCGCGACGCCGGTATGGACGCGCCGTACTCCTGTCGGGAGGGTGCCTGCAGTGCCTGTGCCTGCTTCGTCCTGGAGGGCGAGGTCGAACTGGCCCACAACGAGGTGCTCGACAAGGATGACCTGGCCGACGGCCTCACTCTGGCCTGCCAGGCGACCCCGCTGACCGACTTCGTCAAGGTCAGCTACGACGAGTGACCCGTTCAGCGGGAATGTGATCCACGCGGCACCCGTTCCGGTGCCACGGTGAGACGTGGCGATTTCGCCCACACCACACGGTTCTGCGAGGTCTCGCAGAGCCTGCCAGTACCAACCGCACGCCCGACCCATCGAGCGGTGACAACGGTTCGAACGACCGGAGAAGAGGAGTCATGACCAACCCCGTGATGCAGGCGATCGAGGAACGCGCCGAGGTGTTCCGTGAGTGCGCCCCGAACAACGAGAAGCTCACCAAGTTGGACGATCGCGCCGCCGAGGCCCTCCGCGAGACCGGCGTCATGCGGATGCTGCAGCCGGCCGCCTATGGTGGCCAGGAAGCGCACCCGGTGGAGTTCGCCGAGGCCGCGATGGCGATCGGCAAGCACGACGCGTCCACCGGTTGGGTTGCCGGCATCGTGGGTCTGCACTCCTGGGAGGTCGCCCTGGCCGACCCCAAGGTGCAGCAGGAGATCTGGGGTGAGGATCCCGACGTGTGGATCGCCTCCCCGTACGCCCCGCTCGGTGTGCTGAAGCCGGTCGACGGCGGGTACATCTTCAACGGCCACTGGCAGTTCTCCTCGGGCACCGACCACTGTGACTGGATCTTCCTGGGCGCCTTCCTCGGTGACGAGAACGGCGAGGTGCTGATGCCCCCGAAGGCCTACCACGTGATCATGCCGCGGTCGGACTACGAGATCGTCGAGGACTCCTGGGACACCGTGGGTCTGCGCGGCACCGGCTCGCGCGACATCATCGTGCGCGACGCCTTCGTGCCCGACTACCGGGTGATCGACGCGACCAAGGTGATGGATGGCACCCTGCCCAAGGAACTGGGCGTCACCTCCACCACCTACAACGTGCCCTTCACCTCGGTCTTCCCGCTCGGCATCACCTCCGCGGTGATCGGGGCCTGCGAGGGCGCCCTGGCCGCGGCGCTGGCCTACCAGCAGGGCCGGATCCAGATCACCGGCACCAAGATCAAGGACGACCCCTACACCCTGTTCACCATCAGTGAGGCGGCCGCCGACATCCAGGCCTCCCGCACCTCGATGCTGGACAACATCAACCGGATGTACGACAAGGTCGCCGCCGGCAAGGAGATCAGCTTCGAGGAGCGCGCCGAGAACCGCCGCACCCAGGTGTCGGCCTGCTGGCGGGCGGTGCGCGCGATGAACGAGGTCGTGGTGCGCTCCGGTGGTAACGGCATGCGCGTCGACAGCCCGATCCAGCGCTTCTGGCGCGACGCCAACATGGGCTTGGTGCACGCCATCCACGTCCAGGGTTCGGTGTACCACGTGGCCGCCCTCACCTCCATGGAGATCGAGCCCCCGATGGGCCCGATCCGTTCGATGATCTGACGGGAGCACAGATGACCAAGCCCAGCGACGTGCAGCCGATCCGGGCCGCCGATGTGACGAACTATGACCACGAGGCCGACGTGCTGGTGGTCGGATTCGGTGTCGCCGGTGGCGCCGCCGCGTACGAGGCCGCTGCCGCCGGTGCCGAGGTGATCGTGTTGGAACGGGCCAGCGGCCCGGGCGGCTCGTCGGCCCAATCGGGCGGCGAGTTGTACCTCGGTGGGGGCACCGCGGTACAGGAATCGCACGGTTTCAGCGGCGACACCCCCGAGGCCATGTTCCAGTACCTGCGGGCCGCCCTCGGCCCGAACGCCGACGAGGAGAAGCTGCGCCTCTACTGCGACGGTTCGGTCGAGCACTTCGGGTGGTTCCGCGACCGGATCGGCCTGGAGTTCGGTCAGGACTTCTTCGATCGGCCCACCTGGATGCCGCTGGCGCCCACCGACGGGTTGATGTGGCTGGGCGAGAACGCCTGGCCCTACAACGAGCTGAGCGACGTGGTCGTCCCCCGCGGTCACCGTCCGGCGGCGCCGGGCTTCGCCGGGTCGTTGGTGATGGAACGGATGGTGGCCGCGGTCGCCGAGGTCGGTGCCGTCACCCACGTCGACACCCGCGCGGCCAAGCTGATCGTCGACGGTGACCGGGTGGTCGGGCTGACGGCCCGCCAGTTCGGCAAGGACGTCACCTACCGGGCCCGCAAGGGCGTGGTACTGACCACCGGCGGGTTCGTCGACAACGAGGAAATGTTGGTCGACCACTGCCCGCTGCTGCTGGGGCACGGCAAGGTCTCCGACGGTCTGGACGACGGCTCCGGCATCCGGATGGCCCAGGCCATCGGTGCAGCCACCCGCCGGATGAGCATGTGCCAGGTCGCCTACACCGCGAACCCGGCGATGACCGCCCGCGGCATGCTGGTGAACGGCCGGGCGCAGCGCTTCCACAACGAGGACACCTACCCGGGTCTGTGGAGCGAAGCGGCGATCCGGGAGCCCGGCAAGGTCTGGGTGATCATGGACGAGACCGGCTTCGAGGAGGTCCCGCCGATGGACGGGCTCGGCCTGCAGCCGGCCTTCGCGGCCGAGACCATCGAGGAACTGGCCGAGGAGATCGGGCTCGATCCGCGGGCGCTGGCCCAGACGGTGGAGAACTACAACGCCGGGGCTCGCGCCGGCAAGGACGCCCTGGGCAAGGACCCGTCCTGGCTGCGTGAGCTCACCGGCCCGTTCGCCGCCTTCGACCCGGCCAAGGGCCTGTCGCCCTACGCCGAGACCCCTCCGGAGAGCACCGGGTACGCCGGGTTCACCCTCGGTGGTCTGCACACCACGGTCGACGGGGAAGTGCTGAGCATCTCCGGGGAACCGATCGCCGGTCTGTACGCCGCCGGTCGGGCCAGTTCCGGGATGCACGGTGAGGGCTACATCTCCGGCACCTCACTGGGTGACGGATCCTTCTTCGGTCGTCGGGCCGGCCGCGCCGTGGCGGGTACCCGATGAAGCGCTTCGAGGACAAGTTGGTCGTGCTGACCGGTGCCGCCTCCGGCATCGGTCGGGCGACCGCCCTGCGGTTCGCCGCCGAGGGAGCCACCGTGTTCGGCATCGACCGCAACGCCGAGGGGCTGGCCGAAACGGCGGCCGCGGCGGAGCCCGGGTCGATCATCACCCATGTCGCCGACCTGGCCGAGGAATCGGCCGTCGTGGCCGCCGCCGCGGCCGGGGCGGAGCAGCTCGGCGGGGTGGACGTGCTCGCCAACGTCGCCGGGTTCCTGCGGGTCACCCCGCTGGACACGGTGACCGCGGCCGACTACGAGGACATGTGGCGGGTGAACTTCCTGGCCCCGGCCCTGATGTGTCGTGAACTGGCCCCGGTGCTGCCCGACAACACCGGCGTGATAGTCAACGTCTGCTCGGTCTCGGCCACCAAGGCGCACCCCTACATGACCTCCTACGCGGCCTCCAAGGGTGCCCTGCTGGCCTTCTCGCTGAGCCTGTCGGCCGAACTGGGCAAGCGCCGGATCCGGGTCGTACCGGTCTCACCCGGTGGCGTGATCACCCCGCTGACGCAGAGCAGCGAGGGTCTGGCCGGTTTGGACACCTCCCATTACGCCCGCACTTTCCCGCTCTGGGGAGACATGGGCACCCCCGAGGAGTTGGCCGCCGGCATCACCTTCGCCGCCAGCCCCGAGGCGAGCTACCTGAACGGTTTCGAGGTGCGCCTCGACGGTGGCTCACACGTCTGAGGTCATCGGACGAGATCAGGCTGCCGCGTACCGGAGGACTTCTTGAACGTCCTCCAATTCGATGAAGGCGTAATCCGCGCGGATTCTTCGTAGGTCATGCCATCGGCCAGCATCTCCAGCAGCTGCTCGGCCCCGAACCGGTGGCCGCGAATGCACGGCTGACCACCGAGCTTGTCCTGCTCGATGGTGAGCCGAGGGAAGCCTGGTACGGACTGGGACATGCCTCGAGTGTACGTGCCGGGGCAGGGATGTCGCATGTTCGAGTCACAGGTTCATGTGGAGTCACAAACGGAGAGGTCCCCACACCATCGGTGTGAGGACCTCTCCGTTGCTGCAGCAATCGTTACTCGGACTGCGGCGGGAGCATCTTCTTGGACGCCTCGTAGGCGGCCAGCAGCATCTTCTCCCGGTCCGGACCCTGCCGGGCCTCGACACCCTTCTCGTTGCCCTCGGCGATCTTGACCGGGGTCTTGCCCAGGTTCTCCAGACCCTGTCGGGCGACATCGGCCGGTTCGGACACGTGCATCCCGGGGATGTCCATGTTCAGGCCGGCCCGGGCCATCGCCGGGGTGCGGGTGACACCCAGGATCAGGTCGAGCACGTCGACATTGCGTTCCCGCAACTCGACCCACAAGCCCTCGGCGAAGATCCGCGAGAACGCCTTCACCGCGGCGTAGATGCTGATCTGCGCCGAACCGCTGAAGCCGGCCATCGAGCCGACCAGAATCATGCCGCCCCGGCCGCGATCGGCAAGCACCTTGCCGAAGTGCTGGGTCAGCTTGAGCTGGGTGGTGATGTTCAGGTCGATCACCTGCTGGAACTTGTCCAGGTCACCGGTGATGAACTCGTGGCCGTAGGTGTTGGCGCCGGCGTTGTAGATGAACAGGCCGACGTCGAGGTCCTTGGTCTCCTCGACGATGGCCTCCCGGGCCTCGGGTGTGGTCAGGTCCAGGGCCAGGGTGCGCACCTCGACGCCCTTGGCCCGAACGGCCTCGGCGGTCTCCTCCAGGGGCCCCGGCTTGCGGGCGATCAACACCGAGTTGATCCCGGCCTCGGCCAGTTGGAGGGCGAACTCCGAGCCCACCCCTTCGGAACCGCCGGCGATGACGGCCCACGGGCCGTACTTGTCGGCATCAATCATGCGCGTCCATCCTTGAGATCGAGTAGGTCGGAAACAATGTGCACCTGTCCCAACACCGCAGCCTTGCGCACCGAATCACGCAGGGCCGAGCAGCCGGGGAAACGTCCGTCTTCCAGGTTGCTCGCCCGACGTTCGACGCATCCCTCCATGGCGTCACGGTGCCACTGGATGCTGGTCTGATCCCACGTGCTCTTGCGAACCTCGACCTGCTGCTGGCAGGTCTCGCAGGTGACCGGCTCCATCGGGGCGTCGTCGAGACGGACGTCCGGGCGAGGGTTGGGCTTCGCCATATCAGGCCTTCTGCTCTTCGGCGTCGCGCTCGGAGAGGATCTTCTTGATGTTCTCCTCCACCTCGGAACGCCAGGCCTCGTTCGGACGGGTGGTGTCGATCTCGAACTCGAAGCGCTCGGTCATCTCCGGGGTGATGTCGGCGACGTCGACGTAGAACTGCTGGTACCAACGACGCAGCTGGTAGACCGGGCCGTCCTCCTCGCAGAGCAGCGGGTTCTCGATCGGGGTCTTGTTGTTCCAGATCTCGACGTCCTGCTCGAAGCCGAGCTTGATGAAGATGGCCATCTTCTCGGCCATGTCCTCGGCCATCTCCGCGGTCGGGTAGTCCTTCTTGTTGACCTTGATCGCGTAGTTCAACATGAAGTTGTTGTGATCGATCGGGTAGTGGCAGTTGATCAACATCGAGTGGACGTCGAAGTCGCCGTAGTGCGACACCATCGGGTTCAACATGAAGGAGGGGCCGTAGTAGTGGGCCTCGGAGGTGTTGCCGCTGCGCTGGGGAACGCCGGCCTTGACCGCATCGGGGTCGCGGTCGCCGCGGGCCTCACCGTTCATCCACTGCGAGGCGATGTGCCCCTCGAAGACGTTCTTGAAGTAGGTCGGGAACGACTTGTGGATGTAGAAGAAGTGGGCCATGTCGACCACGTTGTCGATGATCTCGCGGCAGTTCGAGCCCTCGATCTTGAACTTGTACCAGTACCAGTCGGTCCAGTCCGGATCGTCGTGCATCGGGATGTCGGGGATCATCTGTTCCGGGATCGGGGGGTTGCCCTCGGGGTCGTTCCAGACGAACAGGATGCCGTCCTTGACCATGGTCGGCCAGGTGGCGGTGCGGGCGCGCAGCGGGACGCGGCGGGAGTAGGGGATCGAGGTGCACTTGCCCTCGCCGC
>JAAYAO010000170.1 GCA_012719335.1 Propionibacterium sp.
CCCTGGTCGAGGGCCGGGTGCGGGTGCTGTTCCACCTGTTGTCACCGGCCGGGCGGCCGCTGGCGATCACCGACGACCTGGCCTCCTTCTGGGCCGGCCCCTACGCCCAGGTGCGCGCCGAGATGCGCGGCCGCTACCCCAAACACTCCTGGCCCGAAGACCCGTGGACCGCCCCGGCCACCGCCCGCACCAACCGCCGCAAATGATCCTCCCGACGCCGGTTGAGCACGACGCCCTCCCCGAGGACGCAGGTTGAGCAGGACGCCCCTCGGGACGCTGGTTGAGCAGGATGCCCTCCCCAAGGACGCTGGTTGAGCCGTGGCCGCTCGCGGCCACGAGTCGAAACCCGTCCGGGTCAGCACACAAGGAACCCACGCCATTATCGTGTGAGTTCTTGCCCCGGGGGCGGGCAGAATGTCACACGATCTTTCGGGCAACCCCGACGCCGGGTCACCAACAGCGGGTTACACCACAGCACCCCGGCCCCTGCGGCGATTGGCGCATCCCGGGGCGGGTTGTTAGAGTAGGTCGTCGCGTCGCGAGACGGCGAGCTTTTGTGCTTGCCTCCTTGGCGCACCAGACCCGAAGAATCCAACGAAGCAGAGGTTTGCCCCGTGGCAAATATCAAGTCCCAGATCAAGCGCAACAAGACCAACGAGAAGGCGCGCTTGCGCAACAAGGCCGTCAAGTCGGCCCTGCGCACCCATGCCCGTCGGTTCAATGAGGCCGTCGAGGCCGGCGAGACCGAGAAGGCTCAGGAGCTCGCCCGCACCGCCACCCGTGCGCTGGATCGTGCCGTGAGCAAGGGCGTCATCCACCGCAACCAGGCCGCGAACCGCAAGTCGACGATCGCCGCCAAGGCTGCCTCGCTCTGATTTCGTCGGCCGTTCCGGCCGCCATTGACCTACTTCGGGTTGACCGGCGTTCCCCTCGGGGACGCCGGTTTTTGGCGTCCCCGGGATTGCCCGATTCCTGTCGCCGATGTTGTTCCTGACCGGTCGGTGAGGACAATGGAGCCATGAGTCACTCCCCCGTCACCACCCCGTCGCGCTGGGAACAGCCCAAACGGGCCGCCCTGCTGATCGGCGGCCTGCTGGTGGTGATGTACCTGCTCGAACTGATCGACACGATCACCCTCGGTTTTCTCGATCAGTTCGGGATCCGCACCTGGGACCCCTCCTCCCTGCCGATGATCTTCGTCGCCCCGCTGCTGCACTTCGGCTGGTCGCACCTGTTCGCGAACACGATTCCGTTCGCGGTGTTGGGGTTCCTGATCCGGGTGACCACCTCGTTCGGACGGTGGCTGGTCACCACCGTGATCACCGCGATCACCTCGGGTCTGCTGGCCTGGCTGTTGTCACCCCTGAACGCGATCGTGGCCGGCGCCAGCGGGGTGATCTTCGGGTACCTCACCTACCTGCTGGCCCGGGGCATCTTCAGCCGGGACGTGTGGCAGATCGTGCTGGCCGTGGTGGTGTTCGCCATCTACGGGTCGGTGCTGTTGGGGGTGTTGCCGACCGCGGCCGGGGTGTCGTGGCAGGCACATCTGGGCGGGGCGATCGGCGGCGTACTGGCCGCCTGGCTGTTGCACGGTCGGGCCCGGCAGGCCGAAACCGTCCGCTAGGTGTACTGACCGGGACGGATCGCTCAGCGACGCACCAGCCCGCTGATCTGCAGCACCATCCGCTCCAGCGCGTACTCGGGATCGTTGGCCGCACCCTTGATGTCGGCATCGGCCGTGGCGGTCACCAGCAGCGCCCGGGCCAGGGTGTCCTGTTGCCAGCCGCGCAGTTGCTGGCGCATCGTCTTCAGCTTCCACGGCGGCACGCCCACCTCGGCGGCGATGTCGGCGTCGCGCCCGCCCCGACGGGCCCCGGCGAGTTTGGCCAGGCCCCGCAACCCGGACGCGCAGGCGCTGGTCACCAGCACCGGGGCCACCCCGGTGGCCAGCGCCCACCGCAACTGCCCCAGGGCCTGTTGGGGGCGTCCGTTGATCGCGGCGTCGGCGATCGCGAAGCTGGTCACCTCGGCCCGTCCGGCGAAATACCGGTGCACGAAGGCTTCACTGATCGCGTGGCCGTCGGCGTCGGCGACCAGTTGACTCACCGCACTGGCCAGCGACCGCAGGTCGGTGCCCACCGCGTCCACCAGGGCGACCGCGGCCTCCGAGTCGATCCGGCCACCGGCCGAACGCACCTCGTGTTGCACGAACTTGGGCACCTCGAAGGCCTTCGGTTTGGGGCAGGCGACCTCCTTCACCCCGGCCTTCTTGAGTGTGTTCAGCACCCCGCGCCCCTTGTTGCCCGACGACGGCACCAACACCAGGGCTGCCTCGGGGTGCGGGTCGGCGGCCATCGCGAGAATCTGATCGGCCACCTCGTCGGCGGCATCGCCCAGGTCGCGGATCACCGTCACCGAGCTGGCGGCGAACAACGAGCCGGCGGTCATCTCCGACAACGAACCGGCGGTCACCTCCGCGGCCGCGACATCGTGCACCTCGACCTCGGGCTCGGCGTCGCGGCAGGCGCGCACCAGGCGGGCAACGGCACGGTCGACGAGCAGGTCCTCGCCCCCGGTGATCAGGGTGACGGTGCCGAACGGTGCTGTCTCCACGGGTCCAGCATGCCAGTTGCCACCGACACTCACCCGGTGGCGGCCTCCCGGCGGGCGGTGGTGGCCACCGCGACGGTGAACTCGCTGGGATAGTGCGCCTTCAACCAGGCCATCCAGTAGCTGATCATCGCGTACGGGGCCATATGGGCCTTGGTCACCGTGTGCTGGGTGGTCGCCAGCAACCACTCCCAGGCCGCCTCGGCCGCGTCCAGGCTGTGCGCCCGGACGATCATGCTCGCCTGGAACCGCATGTACTCCTCGTCCAGCTTCGAGAAGCGCCGCGCACCCAGCAGTCGCCACAACCGGTCGGTCTCGACGAGGTCGTACCCGGTCAGCGCGTGGATCACACGCATCACCTGTTCCTGGTACAGCAGCATCCCGTGGGTCTCGCCCAGGATCGGTGGCAGCAACTCGGCCAACTCCGGGTGCGGGTACTCGATGGGTTCCAGCCCGTGTTTGCGGCGGGCGTAGGCCCCGAGCGCCCCGCGGGACAGCATCGATTGCCGGCGCAGGGTGACGAAGGCGACCAGGTCACCGAAACCGTCGGGCACGATCTCGCGCAACAGTTCGGCGTCGTAGCTCTGCTCGAACTGGTACAGACCACTGGTGTTGCCCCGGTTCAGCAACCGATAGGTGGCGCGATCGGTGGGGGCCCGGGACAGTTCGTCCAACCGCACCCGGATGCCGATCTCCGACAGTCGGTGCAGCACCTCGCCGATGGTGGCCAGCGCCCGGTGCGGCAGGATCTCCAACCGTCGACAGGATCGCTCGGCCACCTCGGCGGTGTACTGGGTCAGCACCCTGCCCCGCTCGTCGCGGAACACCGGGACGGTTTCGTCCATCGGCCCGTCGGAGAGCAGCAGCACCCAGTCGTTGGCGACATACCCGCGGGTGAGGCCCTCGAGCCGGCCGGCGAGTTGCAGGATGTCGGCCACCCGGTCGTCCAGACCGAGCAGCCGCCGCAGCCCCTCACCCTCGTCGTACAGGTGGTGGGCGGCATTGTGCAGATCGGTCAACGGCAGCCGGAACGGAATCGCCGCCCGCACCCGCCGGGCCAGGTCGTCGGGGCAGTCGATCAACCGGCAGGCCTCCCGCAGCGCCGCCCCGGCGTGATACACGGCGCGGCGGGACGGTCGGGCCACCCGATCCGGCCCGTGCCGAGCCACGACGTGGTCGATGACCTCCTCGACCCGGTCGGCGTCGTAGTCGACGGCCAGACCGACGAAACGCTCGGTGCCGGTGTTGAGCAGCCGTTCGAAGATCAGGCCGTGTTCCAGCGGGTCGAGGTCGGTGATACCGAGGGCATAACAGCAGATCGAGGACGCGTTGCTGCCCCGGCCCGGCCCGACCACGATGCCCAGGTCACGGGCGGTGGCCACCTGATCGGCCACCAACAGGAAGTGGCTCGTGTGCCCCATCTGCTCTATCACCCGCAGCTCGGCGGCGGCCCGCTCCCGCGCCCGAGGCGGTACTCCGCGCGGATAGCGGCCGGTCAAGCCCTGTTCGACCAGCCGGGCCAGCCGGCCGTGTTCGGTGTACCCGACCGGCACCGGGGCCGGCGGCGGAAGCACGGCCGGGAGCGGGTCGGTGAGGGTGCACCGTTCGGCGATCTCGAGAGTGGCGTCGCAGGCCTGCGGCAGCTCGGCGAAGAGTGCCCGCATCCGGGCCGGGGACAGCAGCGCCCGGTGCGATTCCCCGGGCGACAGTTGCCCGGGGGCGTGGCTGCGGGCCCGTCCGGGCATCCGCAGTAGGGCGTCGTTGTCGGCGGCATCGGTGGTGCGGACGTGGTGGACGTCGTTGGTGGCGACCAACGGCAGGTCGAGGTCCCGCGAGATGCGCACCAGCCCGTCGCGCACCTCGGCGCTCAGCAACTGCGGGTGGACGATCTCGACGTACAGGTTCCCGGGGCCGAGGATGTCGCGCAGGGTCGCCGCGGTGTCGCGGGCCGCGTCGTAGCGGCCCTGCCGCAGGTGGGTGTGCACCTCACCGTCGGCGCAGCCGGTGCTGCCGATCAGGCCGGCGGCACAGTCGGCCAGCACATCCCAGCCGGTGATCGGCAGGTTCCCGTCCGTCCGGTGGGGGCGAGAGGCCAACCGGTGCAGGTTGCGCAGCCCGGTGTCGTCACCGGCCCAGAGGGTGAGGTGACCGAACCGGCCTTCCTCGCGGCCGGGGTGCCGCCCGTCGCGGCCGAGGCGCTGCGGATCCATCGCCAGGTACGGCTCCAGACCGATGATCGGTTTCAGGCCGAACTTCTGCGCGCCGGCGACGAAATCCGGCACCCCGTGCAGGCGTCCGTGATCGGTGATCGCCAGGGCGGGCATGTCGTACAACTGGGCGCTGCGGCACAGGTGCCGCACCCGGGCGTTGGCGTCCCCGGCGGCGATTTCGGTGTGCACGTGCAGATGCACGAACGATTCCCCCATGGCTCCCTCCCCCGGTGCGTCCGCTCCTTCCACTGTGACACGCGGCTCCGACAGGCGCGTCGACGGACCCCGACGGGTCCGGAATCGACCCCTCTTGCCGATACCCCCGGGGGTATGTATGCTTGAGTCGTAACGAACTGAGAACACGCAGCGAGGAGCACCCCATGCATTTCACGCAGTACTACCTGGACTGCCTGTCGCAGGCGTCCTATCTGATCGGCGACCCCAACACCGGACGTGCGGTCGTGGTGGATCCGCGCCGCGACATCGAGGAATACCTCGCCGACGCGAAGAAGGCCGGGCTGACCATCGAGGGCGTGATCCTGACCCACTTCCACGCCGACTTCGTCTCCGGCCACCTGGAACTGGCCGAGGCCACCGGCGCCTGGATCGGGTTCGGGGATCAGGCCGAGCCCGAGTTCGACTTCCGTCCGCTGTCCGACGGTGAGCGCATCTCGCTGGGGGACGTCCAGCTCGAGATCATGACCACGCCGGGCCACACCCCCGAGTCGATCAGCGTTCTCGTCTACGAGCACGCCGAGGACGAGGTTGCCTACGGCGTGCTGACCGGCGATGCCCTGTTCATCGGCGACGTGGGCCGTCCCGACCTGTTGGCCTCGATCGGTTTCACCCAGGCCGAACTGGCCTCGAAGCTCTACCACTCGGTGCAGCACAAGCTGATGGCCCTGCCCGACGAGGTGAAGGTCTACCCGGCACACGGAGCCGGTTCGGCCTGCGGCAAGAACCTGTCGACCGAGAAGGTCTCCACCATCGGCAATCAGCGGATGAGCAACTACGCCTGCGTGCCGATGAGCGAGGAGAAGTTCGTCGACCTGGTCACCGAGGGTCAGCCCCCGGCCCCGGCCTACTTCGTGCACGATGCGGTCGCGAACCGGCAGGAGCGCGAGGTGCGCGAACCGGGCACCGAGATCCCGCCGCTCAACGCCGCGCAGATCGCCGCGGTGCTGGAGGAGGGTGTCGTGGTGCTGGACTCGCGGGATCCGATGGATTTCGCCGCCGGGCACGTGGCGGGCTCGATCAATGTCGGTTTCGACGGCCGGATGGCCGAGACCGCCGGCATGGTGATCAAGCCCGACGAGAAGTTCGTGATCGTCGCCGAAGCGGGCCAGGAGCAGGAGACCGCCCTGCGGATGGCCCGGATCGGTTTCGACAAGGCGATCGGTTACCTGCCGAATGTCGAGAAGTACCTGGTCGAGCACCAGGACCGCGCCCAGCGGGCCAGCCGGATGACCCCGGCCCGGATGTTCGAGATCCTCTCCACCGACGAGGACGTGCAACTGGTCGACATCCGCAACGAGGGTGAGCTGGTCAACGGGGTGGTGGACGGTGCCAAGCACATTCCGCTGGCCCAGATCCCCAGCCGCTACGCCGAACTCGACCCCACGAAGCCGATCGTCCTGCACTGCGCCGGCGGCTACCGCTCCAGTGTGGGCGCGAGCTGGCTGCGCAACCACGGCTACGCCGATGTGTCCGACGTGCTCGGCGGCTACAACGCCATCGAGACCGTCTCGGCCTGAGGGAGTTCGTAGATGGCACTGCTCTGGGTCGTCCCGCTGGGGCTGATCGTCGGGCTCGCGCTCGGCAGTCTCGGCGGCGGCGGGTCGATCCTCACGGTGCCGGCCCTGGTGTATTTGCTGGGGCAATCACCGCAGGCGGCGACCACCGGCTCGTTGATCATCGTCGGGCTGACGTCGCTGGCCGGCACCCTGCCGCATCGCCGCAAGGGCAACGTGCGGGTCACCCAGGGGTTGATCTTCGGCGCGCTGGGCATCGTCGGTTCGTTCGTCGGTGCCCGGCTGGCCGCCGGGGTGGCCCCCGAGGTGCTGATGTCGGCCTTCGCCGGGTTGATGTTCGTGGTCGGTGCGTTGATGATCCGCAAGGTGCGGCGGGCCGGTCGCGGCGGTGGTTCCGGTGGATCCGAAACCGGGGTCCGGCCCGTCCGGCTCGTTCTGGCCGCCACCGGGGTGGGGCTGCTCACCGGCTTCTTCGGGGTGGGTGGTGGCTTCGCGGTGGTGCCGGCCCTGGTGCTGGTGCTGGGCCTGTCGATGCCGGTGGCGGTCGGCACGTCCCTGCTGGTGATCGCGATCAACAGCGCCACCGCGCTGGTGTTCCGGCTGGGCAGTGGGGTCGAGATCGACTGGCTGGTGGTCGGTGCGTTCTCGGTCTTCGCCGTGATCGGGTCACTGTTGGGTGCCCGGGTCACCCAGCGGATCTCGGCCACCACCTTGACCAAGGCCTTCATCGTGATGCTGCTGGCCGTGGCGGTCTACATGGCCGTGATGAATGTGCCGACCCTGTTCGGCTGACCCGCCCGCGCCGGTCGGTGGCCCGGGCGTGACGAAAAGCACGGACGCCGGGGCGCGGATGTGCCGTCCGGCTCTGGGCAACGGAGCAGCCCATCAGTAGGCTCACACTCATCCCGGTGTCACCGGGACATCGCCGGGCGTCGCGGTGCGCCCACGGCCCCGTCGGGTCGGTGGATCCACGGTAAGAAGGCCAACGATGTCCCAGCCCGTTCCCCCTCCCTCACCCGGTATCGCGATCGCCGACCCCGGTGCCCTCGGCACCGCCGGTTTCGCGCTGACCACCTTCGTCCTGAGCATCTTCAACGCCGGCATCCTGCCCCTGGAACTCGAGCCGGTGGTGTTCGGGCTCGCACTGTTCTACGGCGGGCTGGTGCAGCTCATCGCCGGGGTGATGGAGTTCTTCAAGAACTCCACCTTCGGCGCGATCGTGTTCTGCTCCTACGGCGGTTTCTGGATGTCGTTCTGGTACTACGTCACCTTCGTGGCACCGGACCTGCCACCGGATTCGGCCCATCTCGCGACGGGCGTGTTCCTGCTCGGCTGGACCCTGTTCACGGTCTATCTCACCGTGGCCGCCTCGAAGGTGCACACGATGATGCTGGTCACCTTCGTGATCCTGCTGATCACGTTCGTCCTGCTCACCGTCGGAGCCCTCGGCTCGGTCACCGCCCTCACCCGGATCGGCGGTTTCACCGGCCTGGTGACCGCCTTCTGCGCCTGGTACCTCAGCGCCGCGTCGGTACTGTCGAGCACCTTCGGACGCGACCTGTTGCCCCTGGGCAAACGCTGACCACCCCCGGGCGCCGCGTGCACGCCGGATGAGCCCGACGACGCGTCCACGCCGGTTGAGCCGCCGCGCTTGCGCGGCGTGTCGAAACCCGCCGACCGGAGTCCGTGCTGCTCACTGTTCGTTGCCACCGCTGCCGACGGGATTGTCGGAGCCACGTGGCAGATTGCCGGTGTGAAGGTTCTCAGGTCTGCACTCAAGCATGGCTGCGCCCCTGCGGACATCGAGCATGCGCTCAGAAGCGCCGTTGAACGTTATGTGCTTTCCGATGACCCCTTCAAATGGCTCTACATCGGCCTGGATGGCGCAGGGCGGGCTCTGGAGATTGTCAGTGTTCTGGGCGATGATGGGGAAGAAGTCGTCATCCACGCGATGCGGCTTCGCAAGCGCTACTACCCGGGAGGAGGGAGAAGATGAATCCGGACGTGACAACCGGCGTTGAGGGTATCGGAGAGGCCGAACTGGCAGGTTTGATCGAGGAAGCAGCAGCCGGCTACGACTTGGCGTCGGCGAGGGTGGAGCCGAACCCGCACCACGTTGCCGGACGAGTCGTCCCTCCCGATCTCTTGGCCGAGATCGACGCCCGGGCACGGCGTGACGGCAGGAGCCCGGACGACGTGGTTCGGGATGCGCTGACCCAGTTCTTGCACAGTGCCTGACTTGCACCCGCCTCCTCGACCCACATAACAGGGAAGCTGGTTGAGCCACCGCGCCTGCGCGGCGAGTCGGAACCCCGGCGCCTGTCACGCAGTCACTGTTTCCGCGACGAGCCGGCGGGCGTGGCCGCGCACGCCGCTGCCCACCGAGGAACCGGAACGCTGGTTGAGCCGCCGCGCCTGCGTTGCGAGTCGAAACCCCGGCGCCTGTCACGCAGTCACTGATTCCGCGACGAGCCGGCGGGCGTGGCCGCGCACGCCACTGGCCCACCGAGGAACCGGAACGCCGGTTGAGCCGCCGCGCTTGCGCGGCGTGTCGAAACCCCGGCACCTTCCGCGCGGTACCCGGGCGCCGCTCAGGTCACCGCACTACTCGGACTGACCCGCGTCGAGGTCCTTGATCAGGTTCACCCGGCGCTCGTGGCGACCTCCTTCGAACTCGGCGGTCAGCCAGGTGTCGACGATCATCCAGGCGAGGTCGAAGCCGACCACCCGTGCCCCGATGGCCAGGGCGTTGGCGTCGTTGTGGCGCCGTGACATTTCCGCGGAGTAGGGCTCGGAGCAGATCACGCAGCGAATCCCGGGCACCTTGTTGGCCGAGATTCCGATGCCGACCCCCGACCCACAGATCAGCACCGCCCGGTCGGCCCGCCCCTCGGCCACCTCGCGCGCGGCCGCCGCCCCGTAGACCGGGTAGTCGACGCTGTCGGTGCTGTTCACCCCGAGGTCGATCACCTCGTGCCCCGCTTCGGTGATCTTCTCGGCCAGGTACTGCTTGAGCTCGACGGCGGCATGGTCATTGCCCAGAGCGATCTTCACGGTGTGCTCCTGTGATCGTGTGGTGTGTTCGGGTTCCATTGTTCGTCCCCACCGGTAACCGCCTGTCACCGGGTCGGCGTGCGACCCCCTGCGCGTGAAGCCCGGGCCGTCCGCCAGCTCCTCGGACGTCGGCAGCGACGAACGAGCCGAAGAGGCGCACGACGGGCAGATGTACCTGTTCCGCCCGATCGGAGGCCACCGCCGCCCCGGGTCAACACCCGCCGCCGTTGCCGGGTTCGGACCGGGCTCACCACCGAGACCCCTCGGGGCGCACCGGTTCGGCGATGATCACCAGGTTGTCGCGGTACTCGCTGCGGCCGTCGACGGTGATCACCGGGCCGGCGCAGGTGACCAGGGCCAGCCGGTGTGGGCCCTGGCCGGTGAACAGGTCGATGGGCAGTGCGTGGGCGTCGTACACGTTCAGCTCCACGGCCCGCCACCGGTGCCGGTGGCCGGCGGCGTCGACGGTGATGATCTCCGCACCGGGCTGCACCTGATGCCACCGGTGTCCGACCCCCGGGGTACCACCCAGGGCGACGTGACCGGCCAACAGCACGGTGCCGCGGTCGTCGTCGAGGTCGGCACCCCCGGTCCAGTGCCCGATCCGGTGCAGGTGATCGGGCAGGAGCAGTTCACCGGCCGCCGACCCCGCCGGGTCGATGGGCGCCGAGACCTCGAGGTCGGGGATCTCCAGGGTCATCGAGGCGGGCGTCACCTCCCCCATGGTCGCCGGGTCGGGATCATCGGGCTCGGTACCGGATTGGCCATCGGGTGCGGCCCCGATGGCACCGGGTGCGGCCGGTGGGGTGTCCTCGGCGCCCGCTTCGCGGGGATCCGTCGACAGGTCGGCCTGCCACGGTGTGGCGACCGGGGCCGGCCCGGGGCTCAGCGCGCGGGCGAGTTGCCCGAACCCGAATCCGGCCAACAGCACCGTCACCACCAGCAGGGCGGCAACCGTCAGCCCGGGGCGGCGCGGGGGCTCGGCTCGCCGGCCGGGTCGTCCCCGCGAACCCCGACGGGATTCGGGCCGCTTCTCCCCCACCCCGTTCGACCGTCGCGGCGAACCGTCCCCCAACCGTCGGAGTGGGTGGGGTGCGGACGGGATGGCGCCCAACGCGCGCCGGGGCCGGCTCATCGCCGGCGTCTCCGGTGCCACAGTTCGCCGAGCACCGCCCCGGCGAACAGTACGGCGGCACCCGTTGCCACCCCCGCCCCGACGGTCAGCGGCGGCAATCCGCCGGCGCGGATGCGCAGTCGTTGCGGAGCCTGCTGGGCCGCGGGTGCTTCGGTGGACGGTTCCGGCGTGGGTTCGGGTTCGGGAGTCGGCTCCGGTTCGGGTGTCGGCTCGGGTTCGGGAGTGGGTTCCGGGGTCGGATCGGGTTCGGGTGGCCGGCGCACCACGGTCGTTTCCTCCGGAATACCGCAGGTGCTGCGGTGGGCGTTCTGGGTGGCCGACTCGGCCAGTTCGATCACCCAGGTGTAGTAGCCCGGTTCGTCCACCTGCAGAGTCGGTGTACCGACCTGCTCGGCGCCGTCGACGACCTCGAAGCTGACCCGGCCATGCTCCTGCTCGGGCCGGCACTGCTCCTCGGTGGGTGGCTGGTCGTAGGGGCCGTACTGGATCGCGGTCGCCTGCTGCGCGGTCGGGTCGGCGTTCTCGACGCTCACCAGGTCACCGAGTTGCACCCCCACCTCGGCTTCGGCCATCGAGGTGGTGGTCGACACCTGTGGGGTGCGTTTGTCGACCCGAGCGCTCAGGTCGGCGGTCAGGGTCTGGCGCGGCGCTCTGCCGACCATCCGCTGCACCCGGGAGTCGGCATGGTTCGCCACGCCGTGGTGGGTGGCCCGGTACAACAGGGGCCGGTGGGCGGGTAGATCGGCTGCGACCCCGATCGAGGTCTCACCGGCACCGGCCGGCACCTCGATGCGAAACTCGTTGCCCTGCCCGGTCGGAGTGTGCGCCCGCCCGTTCACGGTGACCCGAATCGGTACCGGCACGGGCTTTCCCGCAGCACCCAGCACCCGCACCCGCGCACTGCCGGGCCGGTCGAGGCCGGGTTCGGTGAGCCAGGCCAGGTCGATCCGGTAGGGCCCGGCCTGCTGTGCGATCAACTCCTCGATGCTGCCGACGTGTTCGGCCACCTTCGGGCGTTGCGCCACGGTGGCGGTGTACCGATTCCGTACCCGGGTGCGTTGCGCCTCGTCACCGGCGGTGCGGGTACGGATCACATGATCGACCGCCGCCGCCCAGTCACTGCCGCGTTTGCCGTCGGCGTGATCGAGCAGCCAGGCGATCTCGGCCCAGGCCCGGTCACCGATCACCGGCCCGCGCAGGGCCCGCGGGTCGCCGCGCTCCCCGCCGTACCCCACCTGCATGGGCACCTGCCCCGGGGTCTCGGAGACCCAGCCGGAGGCGTTGCGGGGGCCGGTGGAGTTGAGATCGATGCAGTACACGATCGTGTCACCGAGGTGGTACTGCCCCATCTCGGCAGCACCACCCGGAGCGGGAATCAGGTGTCCGTCGGGGCCGAACCCGTCGGACGGACGGGCGTGGGCCGTCCCGGTCGGGGCCAGTAACAGCAGCGTCACGGCCAGGGCTGCGAGCCATCGGAGGGTTCTCATGAGGGGTTCCTTTCGGGGTGGGTGAACTCAGGGATTGCGGGCGACCACGTGCACCCGGTCGGCGTCGCGCACGATGGCGACCGCACCGTGCTGGTCGGTGCGCGCGACGGTCATCCGGCGGTCGTTCAGGGTGCGGATCAGGCTGGGTGCGGGGTGGCCGTAGGAGTTGTCGGCGCCAACGCTGATCACCGCGACCGGTGCTGCGGCGGCCTCGTAGAGGTGGGGGTCGAAATCGGCCGAACCGTGGTGGGCGACCTTCACCACGTCCACCCGCCGGGCGCCCAGTTCCCGGGCCAGGCGGCGTTGCCCGTCGGCGGTCAGGTCGCCGGTGAGCAGGACGCGCACCCCGTCCACCTCGACGATCGCGCCGATCGAGGCGTCGTTCTCGGTGGCGGATTCACCGTCGGAGGCGGTACCGGAGGCCGGTACCCGGTTCGGGCCGAGGATCTCGATCCGGGCGGCACCGACGTCGAAGCGTTGCCCCGGCCCGGCGATCAGCGTCCGGTCGCCGTAGCGGGCGGCCACGTCGGCGGCATCGTGGGCCGGGGACGGCAACGGGGAGACCAGCACCAGGTCCACCGGCATCCCGGCCACGGCATCCAACCCACCGATGTGGTCGGCGTGGTAGTGGCTGAGCATCAACACCGGCACCCGGCGGACGCCGAGCTCGGTCAGACACTGCTGCAGTGGCAGGGGGTCGGCTCCGGTGTCCACCAGCAGGATCTGGTCGGGCGCCACGCGCATCGCCAACGCGTCCCCCTGCCCCACGTCACAGGCCACCAGCACCCAGTTCGGGGGCGGCCAGCCGGGCGGGGTGGGGCCGCGCAGCACCGCGACGACCAGTAGCACCGCGATTGCCAGCACCGCCCAGCGTCGCCGCAGGATGGGGGCCACCAGTGGGGCGGCCACCGCGATCACCGCGACCAGCCACAGCAGCGCCGCGGTGGTGCCGTGGAAGGTGATCGCCGAGCCGGGGAAGCCTGCTCCCAGCTCGGCCACCCACACCACGACCTGGGCACACCACCCGGCGGCGAACCCGAACACCCCGGCCGGCGCCGGGTGCAGCAGACCCGCCCCGGCGGCCGCGAAACCCAGTACGGTTGCCGGCCCCACCGCCGGCCCGGCCAGCGCATTCGCCACCAGGGCGACCAGGCTGACCTCGCCGGAGATCGCGGTGACCACCGGTTGGGTGGCCAACTGTGCGGCCAGCGGCACGGCGATCGCTTCGGCGACCGGCCTGGGCAGCCACCCGACCAACGCGTCGGTCCAGCCGCGGCTCCACACGATGATCCCGGCGCTGGCGGTCACCGACAGCACGAACCCGATCGATCGGGCCAGCCAGGGGTCGATCAGCACCAGGGTGAACACCGCCATCGACAGGTGCCGCACCCCTCGTCGTGGTGCGCCGGCCCGGGGCACCCCCACCACGCTCAATGCGGCCACCGTGACCAGACCCATCGCGGCCGCGCGCAGCACGCTCGGCTCGGTGCGGCACAACGCCACGAAGATCACCACCGCGCCGATGCCGACCACCTGCAGCCACCGCCCCCGTACCCCGATTGCCCGGGCCGCGACGGTGAGGAACACCAACAGATAGGTCAGGTTCGCCCCCGACACCGCCGTCAGGTGGGTCAGCCCGGTGCGGACGAAGTTCTCGCGCAGGTCGTCCGGCATCGCCGAGATGTCGCCCAGCACCAGGGCCGGCACCAGCGCGCGTTGGGCCGGTGGCGCATCGGACACCGCCTCGCGCAACCCGGCGCGGACCCGCTCGACCAGCCGCAGGCCGGGGCTCGGTGCGGCCACGACCCGCACCGGCCCCGAACTCCGCAACACCGCGGCCACATCGTCCCCGGGTTCGGGGGCCGCCGCCCGTACCCGAAGCTGCACCCTGGTGCCGACCGGCAGACCCACCAGGTCGCGACTGTCGGGGCCGGTGAGCACCAGCACCACCGGGCTGCGCACCTGCCGGTACTCCCCGGCGACACCGACCCGCAGCACGGTGGCGCGGGCATGGGCGTAGTCGCTGTGCCCGCGCCCCGGACGGGGGTCACCGACCAGTTCTGCCTCCACCACCGCGGCACCGCCGCGGTGCGCCACCTGCGAGACCAGGCCGCTGTGCCGCTCGGCATGGCGCACCACCCCGAACAGCACCGCGGCGGCCAGCACCACCGCCACCGCCAGCAGCAACCAACTGCGCTGCACCCGGGCCAGCACCGCGAGCAGGGCCGCGACCCCCGCGACCACCGGCGGCAACCATCCGATGCCGCTGGTCGCCACCCACATCGCCAGCCACGCCGCCGCGGCGATCGGGGCGAGCCGCAGATCCGCCCCGGGCCCGGTGTCGGTGGCCGGTGCGGGCGGGGCGTCGGGGCGGTTCATACGGTCACCAGCGGGGCGAGCTTCTCGTAGGTTTTCGGGCCGATGCCAGAGACCTCCTGCAGTTGGTCGACGTGGGTGAACGGCCCGTTCTCGGTGCGCCACGCAATGATGTTTCCCGCGGTCACCGGTCCCACTCCCGGCAACGCCTCCAGCTGTTCGACCCCGGCGGTGTTCAGGTTCACCGGGCCGCCCGTCCCGCCCGGTTCGGCCGGGCCGCCGTCGGGGGCGGTGGCGGGGCCGGCCGGACGCACCTCACCACGGGGCCGATCGCGATCGCCCACCACGATCTGGGCACCGTCGGGCACCGGTGCGGCGAAGTTCAACTCACCGGGGCGGGCGTCCTCGGCCAACCCACCGGCCGCGTCGATCGCGTCGGCGACCCGGGCACCCTCGGTCAGGGTGACGACCCCGGGGGTGGTCACCGCCCCCAGCACATGCACCCGGATCCGCACCGGCTCCGGGATCGGGGTGGGGTGCGCCTGGGGGGTCGGCGGGGTTTCGGGAACCACCGTCTCGATCGGCACCGAGGCCACCTCCCGCGCCCGGATCA
>JAAYAO010000171.1 GCA_012719335.1 Propionibacterium sp.
CCGCACAACTGAGCGAGAGTTCGCGGGCGGCGTCCGCAATGGCCGGGGCCTTGCTGGGGGTGGCATTCCTGGTGCGGGGCCTGGGCGACATGGCCTCGCCCGGTGGCAGCACCTTGTCATGGTTCTCCCCACTGGGCTGGTCATTGCAGACGGCACCATATGTCCTGAATCACTGGTGGCCGTTGTGGCTGCTCGTCGCGCTCACCGCCTGCTCGGTGGGTGTCGCTTTCCTCCTGCAGTCGCGGCGCGATCTCGGGATTGGCTGGCTGCGTGCCGGCCGGGGCCGTCCGCATGCCCGAGCACACCTGGGTTCCCCGTTCGGTCTGGCCTGGCGGTTACAGCGTGGGGCGTTGCTCGGTTGGGCGGCGGCGATCGTGGTGTTCGCCCTGATCGATGGGGGCTTCGCACAGACCATGTTGGACGCGGCAGCGGAGATGCCGCCGATACTGACCGACATGTTCGGGGGCACGGCCGGGCTCGCGGACGGGTACGCGGCCTTCCTGGCCGAGTACAGCGGGTATCTGGCGGTGGCCCATGTGGTGTTCGCCGCACACATCCTGACGGGCGAGGAACAGTCGGGTCGGGCCGATGCGGTGTTGGCCACCCCCACCAGTCGGATCTCCTGGGCCGGCACGCACTACCTGGTGATCGCGATGGGCGTGGTGGCGGTTTTGACAGTCGCCGGACTGGCCTCGGGAGTGGCCTTCGCCGCGGTGACCGCGGATACCGCGATGATCGGCACCCTCATTGCGGCCCATCTGAACCTGGTGCCGGCCGTGTGGGTGATGGTGGCCCTGATGGCGGTGCTGTTCGGCTGGGCACCGAGGCTGTTGACGGTGGTGGGCTGGGTGGCGGCGGGCATGGTGTTCTTCTTCGGACTGTTCGCCCGCATCATGGATCTGCCCGAGTGGGTGATCGGCCTGTCACCGTTGAGCCACCCCGCACAGCTTCCGGTCGAGGATTTCTCGGCCACCCCGCTACTGGTCCTCACCCTGATCACGGCGGCCGGAGTGGGCCTGGGGCTGATCGGGTTGCGGCGGCGCCAGATCATGAACCGCGCCTGACCCCGTCAGGGGCCCCGGGAGCGGGCGACCGCCGGGGGAACCGGCCGGATCGCGTCAGGCCTTGCGGCGGCCGGTGACCAGGTTGACGATCAGGATGATCGCGGCCACGACCAGCAGCAGATGGATCAGGCCACCGATGATGTCGATGATGAAGCCGATCAGCCACACGGCCACGACGATCGCGAGAATGATCCACAGAATCCGAGCCATCTTTTCCTCTCATAGAGCGTTTCCCCGACCCTACCCGGCCCGACGGGCTCGAGTCGCCGCCGTACCCGCTGTGACCCACCTCATCGCATGAACATATTGCGATTTATTGATAGATGTGATCCACTGGGGGTATGCCCAAGGAACCGGGGTTGGACCGAGCGGCCGAGCTGTTCAAAGTGCTCGGCAATGAGTCACCCCTGTGGTTGGTCCGGTTGCTCGACGGGGGGCCGATGACCGTCGGCGCCCTCACCGAGGCAACCGGAATGTCCCAACCGTTGGTGTCGCAGCACCTCAAGACGTTGCGTCAGACCGGCCTGGTCACCGCGAACCGGCAGGGCAAGACCGTGACCTACACGATTGCCGACGAGCACGTCACCCACGTCGTGGCCGATGCGCTCATCCATGTGCACGAACCCACGCCCCGATCTCGAGGCCTGACCCCGAGGAAAGCAGGAATCATCATGTCCGACACCCACACCCAGGCCGAACACACCGTCACCGAGCACGAACACGGTGAGGGCTGCGGCCACGAAGCCGTCCAGCACGGCGACCACGTCGACTACCTCCACGACGGGCACCGCCACGCCCTGCACGGCGACCACTACGACGAACACGACGCCCCGGCCGAACACACCGTCGCCGAACACGAACACGGCGAGGGCTGCGGCCACGAAGCCGTCCAACACGGCGACCACGTCGACTACCTCCACGACGGCCACCGCCACGCCCTGCACGGCGACCACTACGACGAACACTGATCGGGGGCCCACCGGGCCCTTCGACCCCAACGACGGCCGGCCGCGGCTCAGATCCAGCCGCGGTCGGCCGCAATGCTGACCGCTTCGTGCCGGTTGGCCGCGCCCAGTTTGGCCACCGCCGCACTCAGGTAGTTGCGCACGGTGCCCTTCGACAGGGCGACACGTTCGGCGATCTCCTCGACCGGGGCGCCGTCGCGGGCATAGGCCAGCACATCGGCCTCCCGCGGTGACAGGGGTGAATCGCCGGCCCCGATCGCCTCGGCGGCCAGTTCGGGGTCGACGTGACGGCCACCGGCGGCCACGGTGCGCACCACCTCGGCCAGGGTCGCCGCCGACACCGTCTTGGGCAGGAACCCCCGCACCCCCGCGGCCAGCGCCGCCTTCAGATAGCCGGGTCGGCCGTGCGAGGTGACGATGATGCAGCGACAGTCGGGCAGCTCGCTCGCCAGCGTGCGGGCCACCGCGATGCCGTCGGGGTCGGGCATCTGCAGGTCGAGCAGGGCGACGTCCGGTTGGTGCTTTCTCGCCGCGGCCAGGGCTTCGGCACCCGAGGCCGCCCGGGCCACCACCTCGATGTCGTCCTCCAGGGTCAGCAGCCCGGCGAGGGCGTCGCGGATCAGGTTCTCGTCGTCGGCGAGCAGCACGCGGATCATCCGGTGACCTCCTGGTGGATGGGGATGGAGGCGGTGAGTACGAACCAGTCACCGTCCCGTTCGGCTTCCAGTGTGCCGCCCACCGCGGCCAACCGTTCGGTCATCGAGGTCAGGCCGGTGCCGGTCGAGGTCGTCGCGGACGGGGCGCCGGCACCGTCGTTGGTCAGGGTCAGGGCCACCTCGTCTTCGGCCACCGAGGTGGTGATCGTGACCCGGGCGGCCTTGGAGTGGCGCAGCACGTTGGTGACGCCCTCGCGGATCACCCAGGCCAGGGTCGGGGCCCACTCCCGGGGCACCTCGTCCCCGGCGATCACGCAATCGATACCGGCCGAGGACAACAGGGCCCGGGCCCCGGTGAGTTCGTCCTCCCAGCCGGCGGTACGTTCCCCGCGAACCACCCGGCGCACCTCTGCGCCGGCCGAGTTCGCGATCCGGCGGATGTGGGCCATCTCGTCGGCCGCCCGATCGTGGTGGCCGCGCCGGGACAGTTCGGTGGCCAGTTCGGATTTCACCGAGATCGTCGCCAGGGTGCGTCCGAAAACATCGTGCAGGTCGCGGGAGATTCGCAGGCGTTCCTCCGCCAGCACCAGTTGGGCCTCGGTTTCATGGGCCTGTTGCAGTTGCCGCAGCACCCGCAGCATCCAGCCGCTGGACCAGGCCGCCCACAGGGTGAAGACGGCGAAGGCCGCGGCCGGCAGTGCCCCGACGACCCCGAAGATCGCCAGCACACCGGCGAGCACCACCACCGCGGCGGTGATCACCAGGGTGGTGCGGATGCCGAGGGCCGGGCTGAGCGCCGCCATCGCCAGGGCGGTCGGCATGAATGCGACCACCACCACGCCCGGGATACCGTCCAGCAACAGCACCATGGCCGCCGTCATCACGATCAGGGAGATAACCCAGCCGACGATGAACACGGGCGAGAAGGGGCGACGCGGCCCGATCACCGCGTCCAGACTGCGCTTGGCGACCACCACGTTGAACGCGGTCACCACCAGGGACGCGGCGAACGCGCCGAGAGCGGCGGGCAGCAGCTCGCGATTGCTCGAGGCGCCGACCGCGATCGCGCCGGCCTGGATCGGTAGGACGGCCATCAGGATGTACAGCGTCCAGCGCACGTAGAGTTCGAACCTACGTGCGCTGATCACCGGCCAGGCCTGCATCGTCCTCATTCTGCCAGCGCTGCCCGCGGGGTGCGCCACCACACGATCAGGGCCAACACCAGCAACACCGCACAGGGAATCAGCATCACCGCCGAGGCCGCGCCGGCCGACCGGTCGAAGCCCGCGTTGATGTCCTGCTGCAGGGCGACCGCGATGGTGAACGAGAGCGCGTTGTTGACCGCATGCAGCACCACGGCGGCCTCCACCCCGCCGGTGCGCCAGGTGATGATGCACAGCGCGACGCCGAAGGTGAAGTAGTACAGGTTCAGCCAGGGGTCGAGTGCGAAGTGGGCGACCATGAACAGCAGGCTGCTCACCACGATGCCGAGCACCAGCCCGACCCGGGGGCCGCGTCCCCAGCTCGCCGCGATCCGGAAGGCCAGGCCACGGAAGGCGTACTCCTCACCCATCGACTGCAGGGGCACCAGGGTCAGCGCGATGACGATGTAGGCCAGCGCGTCGCCGACGCCGTACTCGATGGTCGGCTGGGGGCCCATCAGCGGGTAGACCACCTGCAGCAGTGCCCACAGGGGCAGGACGATCACGATGGTGCGACCGAACACGTCCCAGCGGAACCGGTTGACGATCGAGTGCAGCGACACCATCGGCACCTTGAAGAACCACTTCTGCAACAACATGCTGTACGGCGTCAGGGCGGCCAGGCCGAGCATCGCGCCGGCCAGGGTGATCGGGGTGATCGTGTCGGCCATCTCGCCCCGGATCGCGGTATCGATCGCCATCGCGATCAGCCCGAAGAACAGCGAGAAGACCAGCATCCCGATCATCAGCAGCACCAGCGCGACGATGCCCCGCCAGGCCTTGGGACGCTCCAGCACCAGGCGTTGGTGGTACTCGTGCGGCACCGGCGCGGTGCGAGCCGGCGCGGGTGCCGGCGGGACGGGGGGTGCGACGTTGGCTGTGGTGTTCATGTATCCACCTTCCCGCAGATTGCGGCGCTCCCCCGGTGTCGGTGATCACGACTATTGATGAGGGCATCAGCATCTGACGATGACATTTGTCATGGCCCCGGCGCTGCGGAGCGTGGACCCCAGAGGTATGGGTGCGTGAATACCTCGACGATCGGGCCGCAGTGTGTAGGGCGCTGTCTTGGCACCACCTGGAGGAGTAGGATGAAATCCTATCCCCGAGAGGAGTGTCGACCATGCGGACGACGCGTCAGTTGAGCATCACCCTCCCCAACGACATGGCCGACGAGCTACGCGACCGCGTGCGGTCGGGCGCTTACGCCAGCGAAAGCGAAGTCATCCGCGACGGTCTGCGCACATTGTTCGCTCGCGACCGAGCGGTCGAGGCATGGCTGCGGGAAGAGGTCGCTGCTTCCTACGACGCGTTGATGGCCGATCCGAAGGACGTGCTGACCGCTGACGAGGTTCGTGCACACCTCGCGACAAGGCATACCACCCGCCGGTGAACGGCTACCGTGTCGTGTTCCGACACGACGCTCTACACCAGCTCCGCGAGCTGTACGACTACATCGCCGACAACGGCTCGCCGGATATCGCTGCGAGATACACCGACGCCATCGTCGCCTACTGCGAGGGACTGGCGGATTTCCCCCATCGTGGAAGTGCACGTGATGACATTCGGCCGGGTCTGCGCACGGTTGGCTTCAAGAAGCGCGTCGTCATCGCGTTCGCCGTTCTCGATGACACCGTAGCGATCCTCGGGATCTTCTATGGCGGAAGCGATTACGAGGCTTTTCTCGCCGAAACCGACTTCGAGTGACCTGCCCGGGTTGCCGCGCTCACCGTCCGGTGGGTGACAGGCGCATGCGTCGGCAGTAGAGGGCGGAGGCCAACGCCAGCATTGTGCTCAGACCGATCCCCACACCGGTGGTCAGCAGTGCGTCGGGGGCCATTGGATCGGAATGCACCGACGTTACCCGGATCACCAGAATGATCAGTGCGGCCAGCCACAGCACGATGCAGGTCAGTCGCCACCACAGCGGACGCACCGCGATGAAGATCGGCACGCCGGTGATCACACCCACGTTCAGGCAGATCCACAGCAGGCCGGCCATCACCAATGATCCGATCGGATCCTGTTCGATGTTGGCCACCAGCCCGTCCGGTTGCCCCGCCACGACGGTGATACGCGGCATCAGCAGGAAGACCGGGATGCTGACCAGGGCGTGCAGGGGCCCCGGCACCAGCAGAAACAGCGGTAGCCTCCGGCGGGGAAACCCCAGGTCGTCCCGATCACTCTGGAACATGAACCAACCCCACATGAGGCAGCCGGCCGCGTAACAAATGACGCCGATCGTGCTGCCGTCCGGCATCTTCTCGTACATGTTGTCCAGCAGCACCCCGATACCTGCCAGCCACGACCCGAACAGCACCACGACCGGAGCAACCACCACCCAGCCGACCATCACGAGCCAGGGGTTCGTTCCGCCTTTCCTGCGTCGCTCGGGGACGCCGTGATCGGACACAGCAGATGGACGGACCATGCTGCCGACGGTACTCAGCGCAGGGTTCGACCGACGCGAATCGCGCATTCGGGCACTGCAGACGCACCACCGGGGGTGTTCATCATGACGACACGCGATGACGCTGCCAGGCGTACCCGGGACGTCCGCGGAGTGCTGCGCGATGTCTACCACGGACCCTCGCACCACCGGGGCCGGGCGTTCCGCGCCGCACTCCCGTCCGTCCGCCGGAAACGACGGCGCAGATCAGGGGTAGGTCACTGCGCCACCCACGGATCGAGCCACTCGACCCCCAAGGACTCGACGTGTTTCACATTGCGGGTCACCAAAACCATTCCGTTGGCCTCGGCAACCGCCGCGATCTGTGCGTCATCCCACGGGGCATGCTCGGGAACCCGATAGCGACCCAGGACGCGGGCAGCCGCCAAATCGAAGGGGACAACCCGGCCCGCGAAAGCCACCAGCACTTGATCCTCGAGCCAGCTCCGCAGGACCGCACCCTGCTGGGCGTCGGCTCACTAGGCGGATTGGAGGCGTACTCCCGCCTATCGCGGTGTGGCGACGCGTTCGAGTGCGTCCATGTCGAGAATCGTGACGTCACGCCGCCCGTGCAATTCGATCACACCGGATGCGCAGAGCGCGGCGAGTCGTCGACTCAGTGTTTCCGGCGTGGTGCCCAGGTAGGCGGCGACCTCTCGCTTCGCCATCGGCAACCGCACGGATACCCGGCCGTTTCGCATACTGCCGGGCAGATCCATGAGGTAGGCGGCGACCCGGGCGCCGACGTCGCTGGAGGTGATCGCGGCCAGCAAGCGCTCGACGGAGGCGAGTCGGTCGGACAAGGCCCGCAGCATGCTCCTACTGATGTCGGGGTAGTCACGCAGTAGTGCGGCGAGGTCGGCATGGTCGAGGACGCACATCCGGCTGTCTTCGAGAGCGGTGACGAATTCGTTCGGACGGTGGCCGGTCAGGAAGGCTCGTTCGCCCACGACGTCACCGTCGGTGACCGTGCGCAGAATCTGCTCCTGACCGTTGGCGGCAGTGTGACTGACCTTGAGTTGCCCGCTGTGCATGACCAGTAGACGCGACACCTGGTCTCCGGGGCGATATACCAACTCGCCCTGCTCGATGTGCAGCGGACGCACGAACCGGGCGACGTGCATCTGTTGGTCACGGGCAAGCCCCTGGAAGATCGGGACCCGTGCGACACACAAGTCATCCTCAGGCATGCCACGAGGCTACCCGAGCCCGCAACGAGGGCGCCGTGGCGAAGCCGGCAGGGGCCTTTCGGCGATGCCAACCGGTAATTGATCTGGGTCAAGGCGCTCGGGGCGAGCCGCACATAACGTGCGGGTCATCCGATGAGGAAACACCCATCACGAAAGGACACATCACCATGAACACCTCCACCACCACCCACACCGTCCTGCGGGCCGAGGGATTCTCCTGCCCGTCCTGCGTGGCCAAGATCGAGAAGCAGGTCGGCCGCCTCAAGGGCGTCGAGCGGGTCAAGGTGCACTTCGCCTCCGCTCGCATCGAGATCGATCACGACGCCGAACGCGTCTCGGTGGACGATCTCGTCGCCGCCGTTGCCAAGGCCGGATACCGGGCCACCCCCTCGGCGTTCTGAGAACAACCGCCGAGGCCGGCGCGCGCACCCGTGCCGCATTCCACATCGTGCCGGTTCGCCGGCACACACCCCAGAAAGGTCGTATCCGAAAGTGAACAGGTTCCGGAATTGGCTCCGTGGGAACTGGTCGGTTCCCGTCGTGTCCGGCGTGCTCATCGTCATCTCGTTCGCCATCCGGTGGCTGGGCGACGGGGTGGCCAACATCATCCTCGGCCCCCAGTGGTGGCTCGACGCCGGCACCCACGCCACCCACACCGTCGGGGCCTTCACCCTCGGCGATGTCTTCATGCTCGCTGCCGCCGTGGTGGCCGGCTACGGCATCGTGGTGAAGGCTGTTCGGGCGCTGATCGCCAGGCTCATCGGCATCGACCTGCTGGTGTCGGTCGCAGCGATCGGCGCGGTCGTGGTCGGCAACTTCTGGGAGGCTGCAGCAGTCACGTTCCTGTTCGCGATCGGCCACGCCCTGGAAGCCGCGACGTTGAACAAGACGCGCTCGGCACTGGCCGAACTCGTCGCCGTCGCCCCGGACTCGGCGGTCGTCGTGCGCGAGGGTGAACAGCAGGAGATTCCCGCCGGTCAGGTGAGGATGGGCGAGATCGTGCTGGTCAAGAACGGTGCGAAGGTGCCGGTGGACGGTCAGGTCGTCGCCGGCACCGGGGCCCTCGATGAGGCCTCCATCACCGGCGAGTCGATCCCGGTGGAGAAGACCGAGGGCAGCCGGGTTTTCGCAGGAACCGTCTCCCGCGGCGGTTTCCTGCAGGTGTTGGCCACCGGCATCGGCGCGGACACCACCCTGGCCCGCATCATCCACCGGGTGGAGGAGGCCCAGGACGCCAAGGCGAGGACTCAGGCTTTCATCGACCGTTTCTCCCGTTGGTACACCCCCGCGGTGATGGTGCTGGCTCTGGTGGCCGGACTGGTTTCCGGTGACGTGGTGCTGGCCCTGACCTTGCTGGTGATCGGTTGCCCCGGTGCGCTGGTGATCTCCATCCCGGTCGCGATCGTGGCCGGCATCGGCCGCGCGGCCCGCAACGGCATCCTGATCAAGGGCGGCGAGTTCCTGGAAACCTCCGCGAAGATCTCCGCCGTCGCCGTCGACAAGACCGGTACCCTCACCGAGGGCCGTCCCCAGTTGACCGATGTCGTCGTCCTGGCCCCCGCACTGGAGCGCCGGGAGGTACTGCGCTGGGCGGCGGCCGCCGAGGCCGGATCCGAGCATCCGCTGGCCCGTCCCATCCTGGAAACCGCCCACGCCGAGGGGGTCGGCCCGCGGGGCGTCCCCGGTAGTGTCACCCCGGTGCCGGGCAAGGGCATCGTGTCCGAGGTCGAGGGGCGCCTGGTGCTGATCGGCAACCCGCCACTGCTGGAGCAGTACGGCATTGCCGAAGCGGCCGACGAAGCGGCCCGGACGGCTCAGGCCCTGGCAGCCGACGGCAAGACGCCGATGATCGTGGCCGTCGACGACGAGGTGATCGGGGTCGTCGCGGTCGCCGATCGGATCCGGCAGGATGCGCCCGAGATGGTCGCCCGCCTGCACCGGGCCGGGGTGCACAAGGTGGTCATGCTCACCGGGGACACCCGGCTGGTGGCCGAGGCCATCGGCAAGGCGGCCGGGATCGACGAGATCCACGCCTCCC
>JAAYAO010000172.1 GCA_012719335.1 Propionibacterium sp.
ACACGTCGGCGATCACGGAGTGGTCGATCACCATTTCGGCCGGCGACAGCGGGTTCACCCGGGAGGCATCGCCACCGAGTTCGACGATCGCCTCACGCATGGTGGCCAGGTCGACCACACACGGCACACCGGTGAAGTCCTGCATGATCACCCGGGCCGGGGTGAACTGGATTTCCTTGTCCGGCTCGGCCGTCGGGTCCCAGGTGCCCAGGGCCTTGATGTCGTCGGCGGTGATGTTGGCACCGTCCTCGTTGCGCAGCAGGTTCTCCAGCAGCACCTTCAGGCTGTACGGGAGGCTCTCGGAGCCTTCCACCGCATCCAGCCGGAAAATCTCGTAGTTCTGGCCGGCCACCTCGAGGTTGGCCTTCGCCCCCAGACTGTTCACACTCATCGCAGCTCCCCGGATCGGTTTGTCTTGACGTCAAGATACCATCAAGCGGCGACCTTGACCACTTCGCCGATCCTTTCATTGCCCGGTTCCCCGGCGGTGGGCGGGTCAGTCCCGGGGCACCAACTGGGCCACGGCTTCGATGTGGTGGGTCATCGGGAAGAGATCGAAGGCCCGCAATCCGGTCAGGTCGTAACCGAGTTCGAGGAAATGGCCCAGGTCTCGGGCCAGCGCTGCGGGGTCACAGGCCACGTACGCGACCGCGCGGGGGCGGCGGCGCACCACCTGTTCGACCACGGCCCGGCCGGCCCCGGCCCGGGGCGGGTCCAGCACCACCAGATCGGCCCGCCGCCACAGCCGGCTCATGGTGCGCTCCACCCGGCCGGCCAGGAACTCCCCCGCCGGCACGTTGTGGGCGGCGAGTGCGACGGTGGCCGGGTTGCTCTCCACCCCCTGCACCTCGACACCCCGCTCGGCCAGTACCCCGGCGAAGAGCCCCACCCCGCAGTACAGGTCCAGGGCACGTTCCCCGGCTTCGGGGTCGAGGGCATCGACGACGGCCTCGGCCAGTACGTCGGCGGCCCGCGGGTGAACCTGCCAGAAGCCGTCCGCGGCAACCTGCCAGGGTCGTCCGGCCGCCTCCTCGGTCAGGGTCTCCGGGCCCTTGCGGAGGTGGCCGTCGACCAGCACCGCCCGCCCCACCACGTCCACCTCGGCGCCCGCCGGCCACCCCTGGGTCGGGATCGTCCGGGCCGCGATCGCGCAGCCCTGTTCGGGCAGGGGCACCAGATCGTGCGAGCGGTGTGCGCGCATCGCCAATCGGCCCTGCTCGTCGGTGCGGTAACGCATCCGGGTGCGCCAACCGAGCGGTCCACCCGGCACCTCCCGGACGGCCCCGGTCCAGGTGATCCCGGCCAGCCGCTGCAACTGTTCGGCCAACACCGCGGTCTTCAGTGCGCGTTGGGCGGCGGGGTCGACGTGCTGGAAGTCGCAACCGCCGCATCGTCCGGCAATCGGGCACGCCGGTTCGACCCGGTCGGGGGACGGCTCCAGCACCTCGATCGCGTCGGCGCGCCAGAACCGGCTCTTGCCGGCATCGGTCACCCGGGCCAGCACCCGTTCACCGGCCAGGGCATGGCGGACGAAGACCACCCGGCCGTCGTGCCGGGCCACCCAGTGCCCGCCGTGGGCGATCGGGCCGACGGTCAGTTCGATCGGGGCGGTCACGCGCGGTGCTCGGAGATGTGACGGCCGACCTCGGCCAGCACCCGGGCCGGCGCCTCCTGCATGATCCAGTGGCTGATGCCTTCCAGGATCACGAAGCGGTAGGAGCCGGCCACGAACTCCCCGGTGCGTTCGGCGGCCAGGCGCCCCAGGGCCGGGTCGTTGTCCGACCAGATGAACAGCACCGGCAGGTCGACCTTCTCGGCACTGTGCTCACTGCGGCCCGCCGAGCGGTACCAGTTCAGGGCCGCGTCGAGTGCGCCCGGTTCGCCGAGTACCGCCAGGTAGCTGTCGGCGCCCTCGGCGGCCGGCGAACCGGCGAAGAAGTTGCGGAACCGTTCGGCGTCGTTCTCCAGCAGCAACCGGTCGGCGTCCGGGCGGCGCAGAAAGGTCATGTACTCGGAGCGGGAGCGTTGGTCGTCGTCGGCACCGATCGCCTCCGAGATCGCGTCGGGATGCCCCACCGACAACACGTTCAGGGTGCGCAGCCGGGCCGGGGCCAGTGCGGCCACCCGCCAAGCCACCGCGGCACCCCAGTCGTGGCCGATCAGGTGCGCCCGATCCCAGCCCAACGCGTCCAGCACCCCGACCACGTCGGCGGCCAGCTCGGAGGTCCGGTACGCCTCGACGTCGCCCGGTCGGGCGCCGGGGCTGTAGCCGCGCTGATTGAAGGCCACACACCGGTATCCCTGGCGGCCGAGTTCGTCCAGCAGCGGCTGCCACATCTGCATGGTTTCGGGGAATCCGTGCAGCATCAGCACCGGTTCACCCTCGGCGGGGCCGCTCGCCCAGGCGTCGAAGGTCAGGTCACCGACGGGGATCGCGAAGGTCTCGGGCGTGAACTCGTCCATGTCGGCACGGTACCTGCCCGACACCGTGCCGGACCACCCATCACCCCACCCGAGGGGTCGTCCGGGTCAGTCGATCTGCAGTTCGCCCATCGCGTCCCAGCCGTCGCCGTCGATCTGGCGGGAAATGATCCTCGGGGTCGCCCGCAGGTGTGGACGCATCGTCTCGATGCCCTCCCGGAAGTGCGGGCTGGCCACGTGGGCCGCGGCCCCCTCATCGGTGAACCCCTCGACCAGCACGAACTCGCCCGGGTCCTCGACGCTGCGGCTCCATTCGAAGAAGAGATTGCCCTCCTCGGCACGGCAGGCCCGGGTGTAGCCGTCCACCAGGTCCAGCCAGTTGTCCACCGATTCGGTCTTGACCGGAAACTTCACCACGATGAAATACATGGTGTGAGCCTAGGGCCGCACGCGCCCGCCGACCACCGTCGTGGCACACGGATTCGGTCTCATTGCGAGACAGTGCCTGCCCGGGTGTGCCGGGTCAGCGGCCGTGACCGGTCACGTTGCGGTAGGACCGCAAGGAGGTGACCAGCCCCTGATTGTCGACGGTGTAGATGTTGATGCACTGCACGGTGCCCTCGGTGCCGTCGTCGAAGACGGTGCGCAGGGTGGCGTGGGCGGCGACCTCCAGGCCGGCGACGGCCTGGAAGTGGATCTCGAAGTCGAAGGACTGCTGATGCTTGGTGAAGGCGTCCCAGTACCAGCCGATGGCTTCCTTACCGGTCTGTTCCTGACCCAGCGGGGTGTCCCAGGGGGCCGAGCCGACGGGATCCTCCACGACGGCGTCTTCGGTGAACAGGGCGAGCCAGGCCTCTTTGTCGCCGTCGCGCACGGCGGCGAGCGAGGCGGTCGGAACGTCGGCGATCTCCATGGGCACAACCTACCCACTGGTGGTGACCTCCGTCACGGCCCACCCGCTGGCCGGGACCGTTCCCCGGGGCCAGAATGGAGCCTGTGCACATCGTGATCATGGGTTGCGGACGGGTCGGGTCCGGTCTGGCGTTGGCCTTGGACAAGCGCGGCCACAGTGTTGCGGTGATCGACCGCGACCCGCACGCCTTCCGGCGGCTGGGCCCACATTTCCGCGGGCGCAGCATCAAGGGGGTGGGCTACGACCGACAGGTGCTGGCGAAGGCCTCCATCGTCGAGGCCGACGGCTTCGCCGCCGTCAGCAGTGGGGACAACTCCAACATCCTCGCCGCCCGGGTGGTGCGGGAGAGCTACGGGGTGCACAACGTGGTGGCCCGGATCTACGACCCCGGTCGTGCGGAGGTGTTCGAACGGCTCGGCATCCCCACCGTGGCGACCGTGCGCTGGACCACCGACCAGATGCTGCGCCGGTTGCTGCCGGAGGGCTCGGAACCGGTGTGGCGCGATCCGACCGGTGCGGTGCGGTTGATCGAGGTGCGGGTACACCCCCACTGGGTCGGTCGCCGGATCAGTGAGATGCAGGCCGCGGCGGCGACCCCGATCCCGATGCTGCAGCGTCAGGGCCAGGGCATGATCACCAACGAGCGCACCGTCTTCCAGGACGGTGACCTGGCCTACGCCGCGGTGGAAACCGGCCGTACCCCCGACGTCGAGGTCATTCTCGGCCGCCCACCGGTGAAGCGATAGGAGACATCATGCGGATCGCGATCGCCGGAGCCGGCAATGTCGGCAAGTCCATCGCCGGTGAACTGGTGGCGGGCGGCCACGAGGTGCTGTTGATCGACAAGGACCCCGCGGCCATCACCCGCGACTCGGTGCCGGACGCGGAATGGTTGTTGGCCGACGCCTGCGAGTTGTCGGCCCTGGAGGAAGCCGAACTGGACAGCTACGACGTCACCATTGCCGCCACCGGTGACGACAAGGCGAACCTGGTGCACACCCTGCTGGCCAAGACCGAGTTCGGGGTACCGCGCACCGTGGGCCGGGTGAATCATCCCAAGAACGAATGGCTGTTCGACGAGGTCTGGGGCGTGGACGTCTCGGTGTCGACGCCCCGCTTGTTGGCCGCCCTGGTCGAGGAGGCGGTCAGCGTGGGTGACCTGGTGCGGCTGTTCTCCTTCGCCGGCGGAGGTACCTCCCTGGTGGAGATGAACCTGCCGGCGGGCTCCCCGGTCGTGGGGGTGCCGCTCGGTGATCTGCGCTGGCCTGCGGGGGCGGTGCCGGTCGCGGTGATCCGGGACGGGGTGGGCCGCGCACCGGCCCCCGACGGCACCCTGGAGATCGGTGACGAGGTGCTCTTCGTGGTGACCGAGGACGTCGAGGACCGGCTCACCGCGATGCTCTCCCCCGACGGCCGGGCGCCGGCCGACACGGCTACCGACCCCACCACGCTCGGGTCGCGGACGACGACCGAGGAGGAGCACGACCCCGGCCTGCTCACGACCGACGCGGTCCCGCCCGGCCCGGTCGAGCGCTGGGAGTAGTCAGTCGGACAACAGTTCGTAGCGGGGGTTGAAAATCGCCTTCGCCCCATCCAGCAAACACAGTCGGCCCGCCGCCTTGACCCGGGCGCCGGGGGTCACCCCGTCCACCGAACGACGGCCCAGGAAGACCAGCGTGACCGTGCCCGTCCCGTCGTCCACCTCGGCCTCGAAGCGTTTGCTCTGCCGTATCGTCGCCGGCCGCACATCACGGATCCGGCCGGCGATCACCACACGTTGCCGTGGCTCGATGGTGCCGATCGGGGACGCCCCCGCCGCGACCGCCTCGCGCATCCGATCCTCGGCCTCGAGCTCCTCCGTGCTCGCGGTGAGGCGATGCACCGTGCGCCGCCACCAGGACACGGCGATTCAGCCCTGGGGGGTCATCGAATCGGGGAGTTTCATCCCGATCACTTCACCGGGGGCCATCGGTTCGTCGCCGCGGCGCACCACCACGTCGCGGAACATGTCGAGCAGGGCACCGGCCGGGCCCTCCTCACCCGACACCATGGCCGCCGCACCGACCAACATGCCGCGCAGCATCCAGCGCGGCCCCTCGGCGGCGAACATCCTGGACGGCTGCACCGCATCCTTGCCGTCGGGGGTCTTCGCGGGCATGATCCGGCGCACCTCGGTGCCGAACGGCCCTTCGGCGAGGCCCACCTGACCACCTTGCCGTTTGGCCTCGGCGATCACGTTCTCCCGGGTCTCGGGCCACTGGCCACCGCTGCGGGGGGCGGCGAACACCATCAACTCCAGCGCCGAGTCGCCCACCATCACCAGCGCCGACATCACCCGCTGGGTGGATTCGTCGATCTGCAGGCGCAGTTGGGAGCCCTGGATCGGGGTCAACACCAGAGCACCCAGGTCGAGCCGCTGCACACCGTCGTCGTCGAGTTGCACCTCGTCGATGTCGTAGGGGCCCTGTTCGCGCCATTCCCGCTCGTCGAGGGCGGCCCAGTCGGGTTCACCATCGGCCCGGACGGCAGTGGCCGAGGTGTCGGCGGGCTCGGCCGCGGCGTCCTCCACCGGCGTCTCGACGTCCGGTTCGGCTTCCGGTTCCCGCTTGCGGCGGCGTCCGAAGATCATCGTGCTGGCACTCCCTCTCGATTCGCCTCCACTGTGCTCACACCGGCCGTCCCGGGTCAAACCCACCGGTGGAGCCGTGCCCACCCGAACCCCGTTCGGTGGTGTCGAGCTCGGTCACCTCGACGAAATCGGCCCGCAGCACCGGCTGGACGACCAGTTGCGCGATCCGATCCCCCCGCCGCACCCGGAACTCGTGGCGGGGGTCGGTGTTCAGCAGGCAGACCTTGATCTCGCCGCGATACCCGGCATCCACCGTGCCCGGCGCGTTCACGATGGTGATGCCGTGTCGGGCGGCCAACCCGGAGCGGGGGTGCACCAGCCCGACGGTTCCGTGCGGCAGTGCGATCGCGATGCCGGTGCCGATCAGGGCACGTTCCCCGGGCTGCAGCACCACGTCCTCGTCGGCGCTCAGGTCGGCGCCGGCGTCCCCGGGCATCGCGTAGCCGGGCAGTACCGCGGTCGGGGTGAGCCGGCGCCAGCGCACCTCAACCGACACGGCCGTACTCCTGCGAGCCGGCCTGCACCGCGGCGGCGAATTCCTCCGGACGCCGGGTGCCGATCAGCCAGTGCGGGTGCGGGTCCTCGGCGTCGGTCACCTCGATCCGCACCGCCCGGTGGGTGTAGGGCGGGAGCCGCAGCCAGGCCCGGGCGTCGGCCTCCGGCCCGGTCTGGGCCTCGGTCTCGGCGACGGTCAACGCGACGGCGGGCCCGGCCCAGGGCCATTCCAGCAGGGCTCGCCCCACCCGGATGCCCTCGGGGCCGACCTGCACCCGGTAGCTCATCGACGCCATCCAGCCGCCGACCAGGGCGGTCAGTGCGAGCAGCACGACCACGGCCCAGACCGGCCCCTTCC
>JAAYAO010000173.1 GCA_012719335.1 Propionibacterium sp.
CCGGATTCTGCTCGACGCCCTGGCCCACCCCGGCCGACTCGGCCGACTGCCCGAGCCGGGCGACCCGATGGACCTGCCGCTGCTGGCGCTGAGCGACGAGACCACCCCGGTCGCCGCTCTGGACCCCACCGCCGACGAGCTGGCCCGCACCGAGATGGTGGCGGCGCTGACCGGCGCCCCGGTGGTGGGCGCCGACCGGGCCCGCTTCGTGGTCAGCCACCACGACCCCGACCCGGCCGCGCTCGCCCGGCTGCACCCCGGCACCACCGAACACCCCCACGACGCCGCCCTGCTGATCCAGGCCGCGATGGTGGCCGAACACGCCCAACCCGACTTCGACACCTGGGAGTTGAGCGGGCCGGGCATCACCGACAGCCTGCGGGTGTACGTCGCCGGCCCGGGCCCCGAATTCCTCGCCGTTCGCGGCCGACTGGTCGCCGACCACCCCCGGGGCGTGGACGTGCTGCTGATCGACCCGATCGGCCGGGTGCTCGGCCTGCCGCGCACCACCCGGGTCACCGAGGTGACCGACTGAGTCAGAGCCAGTGGCGGTGCCGGAACCAGAAGAACAGGCCGAGCATGATGACCGCCATCGCCAGTAACACCATCGGGTAGCCGTAGCGCCAGTCGAGTTCCGGCATGAACGAGAAGTTCATCCCGTAGATGCCGGCGATCATCGTCGGGATCGCCGCCAACCCGACGAAGGCCGAGATCTTGCGCATGTCGTTGTTGTCCTGCCGCGACAGGATCGCCAGCGCGGCCTGCAACATGGTGGTCAACACCTCGTCGTAGGAGGCGATGGCTTCGCGCACCTGGGTGTGGTGGTCGCTGAGCTCGCGGAAGTAGGCGCGGGCCGATTCGGGAATCAGGTCGTAACTGCGGGTGGCCAGCGCGGCCAGCGGCACACCCAGCGGCACCACCGCCCGTTTGAACTCGATCACCTCGCGTTTGAGCTGGTAGACCTTGTCGATCTCGGTGGCCCCCTGGGGTGCGAAAACGGCCTCCTCGACCTCCTCGACGTCGGCCTCCATCGCCTCCACCACCGCCAGGTAGTCGTCGATCAGGGTGTCCAACACCCCGTACAGGACGGTGGAGGTGCCCTCGGCCAACCGTTCGGGTTCGCGCTCCAACCGCTCGCGCAGGCTCGATAGCGGGGACTGTTCGCCCCGGCGCACGGTCAGCACGAAGTTGCGGCCCAGGAAGACCATCACCTGGCCGGTGCTGACGATCTCGGCCGACTCCGACAGTGCGGCATGGTCGACGTAGGCGACCGTGGACACCACCAGGAAGAGGGTGTCGCCGAACTGTTCCAGTTTGGAGCGGTTGTGCCCCTCGACCGCGTCCTCCATCGCCAACGGGTGCAGGTTGAACCGTTCCCCGAAAGCCCGCATGTCGGCGTCGGTGGGGTCCTTCAGCCCCAACCACAGGAACCCGTGCCCGTCCCCGGCGTGTTCGGCGGCCTCCTCCAGGGAGACGTCGGAACGCTTCTCCCCGTGCAGATACCAACCCCAGGCCACGATCGAACGGTGCGGGTCGGCGTCGGCGACCGGCTCGGGCGCGGTCACGCCGGGGGCCGGGACGGGCCGCAGCCCGATCCGGCGGCGCAGGTTTCCGTTCACCGGCGGCCCCGTTCCAGCAGCGGGGCCATCCACTCCTCCACGTCCTCGGCGGTGCGCGGCAGGGCCGAGGAGAG
>JAAYAO010000174.1 GCA_012719335.1 Propionibacterium sp.
ACATCCGGTTACCGCGCAGGGTCACGTGGCAGCCGATGGCCTGCCCCTCGCGCAGCCGGAACTGGGCGATGGACTTGCGGGCCTTGGTGATCGCCGGCTTCTGGCCGGTGATCGCGGTGAGGTCCTTGACCGCGCCGTCGATGACCTTGGAGTCACGGGCGGCGTCGCCGACACCCATGTTCACCACGATCTTGACCAGCCGGGGAACCTCCATCACGTTGCCGTGGGAGAACTCCTCGCGCAGGGCGGGGGCGATCTCGTCGCGGTAGCGCTGCTTCAACCGCGGCATGGTCGCGGTGTCAGTGCTTGCGGGCGTCATCGGTGTTCAGCTCCTCTCCGGTCTTGCGGGCGATGCGGACGCTGCGGAATCCCTTGTACTCCGAGCCGTCGGCACGCTTCTTGGTCACCTCGGTGCGGGTGTAGCCGACCCGGGTGACCACCTCGTTGCCGTCCTCGTCCTTCACGATCAACTGAACGTTCGAGACGTGGATCGGGGCCTCGGACGAGATGATCCCGCCCTTGGTGGTGCGGCCGTCAATCCCCTGGCTGTCGCGGCGGTGCCGCTGCACGACGTTGACGTTCGACACGACCACGCGTTCGCGCTCGATGTCGACCGAGAGCACCTCACCGGTGCGGCCCTTGTCCTTGCCGGCGATGACCTTGACCTGGTCACCCTTCACCACATGCAGCTTCTTGCGTGCCATGTCAGATCACCTCCGGGGCGAGCGAGATAATGCGCATGAACTTCTTCTCGCGCAGCTCACGACCGACCGGGCCGAAGATGCGGGTGCCGCGGGGCTCCCCGTCGCTCTTCAGAATCACGGCGGCGTTCTCGTCGAACTTGATGTACGAACCGTCGGGACGGCGGCGCTGCTTCACAGTGCGCACGATGACGGCCTGGACGACTTCGCCCTTCTTGACGTTTCCGCCCGGGATGGCGTCCTTAACAGTGGCGACAATCTTGTCGCCAATGCCGGCGTAGCGACGGCCCGAGCCGCCGAGGACACGGATGCAAAGGATCTCCTTGGCACCGGTGTTGTCGGCGACTTTGACGCGCGACTCCTGCTGGATCATCTGTTTCTCCTGTATGTCGCACCGGTTCCCGACCGGCACCGCGCAGCGCACGGCACCGACAAGGCCTAATGGGACGGGACATTATGTCGATCACCCGGGAAAGGTCCCCTACGGCACCAGCCGATCGTGAGTTCGGTGGCGTTGGTCCGAGGGCTCAGTCCTGGGCAACTTGAACACCCTAGCCCAGACCGCGTCCCAATGCGAAATCACGCCGGGCCCGAACCCGCGCGGTTCTGCTGCTGCCGGCGGGCTGCGGCGCGCCCGCTCACGGTGACGAAGCCAGCGTAGCCAACCACGACGGCGGCGATCGCGACCACCCACCACGGGAACCCGGGAATTTCGGGGCGCCGCCCGGCCCGCGACACGTCCTCGGCCGGGGTGGGGGTGAGTCGTTCGCCGGTCACGAGTTCGCGGTGGGTGTTGACGCCCAGGGGGGTGCAGGTGACCAGGGTCATGAGGTCTTCGCCGTACCGGGGCGCGATGGCCTGGGTTTCCTCGGGCAGCACCGTGTGGGTTTCGATCACCCGATAGGTCGCCACTTCGCCGAAGATCTCGACGGTGAACGTGTCACCGGGCCTCAGCCGGTGCAGATCGTTGAACAACGTGGCGGACGGGTAGCCGCGATGCGCGGTGAGCACCGCGTGCTGAGAGGCGCCGCCGACCGGCAGGGAGGTGCCGTGCAGGTGCCCGACGCCCTTGGTGAGGGTGAGGTCGTCGGTGCCGTGGTAGATCGGCAGGTCGACGCCGATCGCCGAAATGCGCAGCCGGCCCATGATGCCGTCGGCGGTGGCGTTGAGCAGGTCGTAGTAGTTGTCGTTCTCCCCCGCCGCCCGCGAGGCGGTCGGCACATTGCTGTCGGGGGCCACCACGATCGAACCCCCGACCAGGGCGTCGTTGTAGTCGCGGGCCCGCTGCAGTTCGCGCTCACGCTGCGACGGGGGTTGTTGCGCGATGCGATCGTCGACCTGGTCGATGATCTGCGACTGGTAATACTGCGTCACCCAACTCGCCACGGTCGGGTACAGCATGACCCCGACGCCGATCACGGCGACGAGGCCGATGAGGGCGTTGAACCACGGCATGCGCCAGCGGCGCTCCCGGTCGGGCGTGGGTACGTGGTGGGTCACGCAGAATCCTCGCAAGTCGAAACGACAGGGCGGGAGGGGCAATCCCCCCGCCCTGTCGGTTCAGTGGTTGGGTTTCGGCATCAGCCTCAACGGGTGGCGGTCAGGCGGCGGCGGGCGGCCAGAGCCACGCCCGCGACGATGACGAGACCGAACCCGCCGAGCACCAGGGCGCGGGTGCCCTCGGCGCCGGTGCTGGGCAGGGTCGGGCCGCCCGGCTTGTGGTTGACGATCTCACCGTAGGCGTAGCTGGCGGTGTCGCCGGCGGTCACGGTCTGCGGACCGAACCAGGGGTTGGCCGGCAGCACGTGCCCGGCCGGGGCCTTGGTCTCCTTCAGGCAGACCCGAGCCGTCTTGGCCTCGTCGTTGCCGATGAAGAAGTTCCAGGACACCTCACCGTTGGCGTCGGTGGTCCCGGTCGCGATCGGATCACCCTCGACGCACTGGCCGTCAACGGCCATGTGCAGTTCGAATTCCGCACCGGCCAGCAGGGCGTCGCCCACGCTGCTCTTCTTGACCAGGCCGATCGAACCCCAGTTGGTGGTCGAGTCATCCGAGGCCGGGGTGCCGTTCAACTTGATGGTGGCGGTGTTCTTGTGCACGCCGACTTCCAGCACCTCGCCGAATTCCAGCACCTCGGTGGTCACCGTGGCGACCAATTTCTGGGCCTCCTTGGGACCTTCGTTGACCTTGGCCAAGCCTGCGGCGGTGAAGGTCACCACGTTGTCCGCGACGGTGTAGTCGATGCCCGCATCGAGAGTCACGTCGTCCAGGGTGATCGAATCCCAGGACACGAACTCCAGACCGGACGACACGTCATCGGTGAGCACCAATGACTTGTAGTCCAGGCCGGAGGCAGGAATCGTGGTCGTGATCGTCCACTGTACTTCGGCGCCCACTTCCCAGATCACATCTTCCGGAGCGATGGCCTTCTTCTCGGTCTCGAGCTCGTTGAGGGTGTTCTTCGGCTTGGCAACGACGTCATAGTTGAACGACCAGTTGCCGTCCTCGCCCTCCGGCATCGGGATGGCGACCAGGAACGGGTCCGCGGGGGTGGCGATCAGGTTGTCACCGGAATCGGTTTCGGTGACCAAGTAGACGCCGACCGACATGTCTTCGAACACGGCTCCGCCGTCCACGTTGGTGCGCGTCGACTCGCAGTCGGTGCTGACCTCGGCATCGGCTGGCAGCTTGTCCGGCGTCCATTCGGCGAAGGCTTCCCAGGCAGCGTCGGTGGTGAGGTCGACCGACTCGCCGTCGAGCAGCACCTCGCACACGGTGAACTCGACACCCTCGAGCGGATTGCTCATCACCGGATCGGTGTCCTCCTCGTACTTCTGCACGGTCAACGTGCCCGTCTTGTTCGGGTCAACGTTGTCGTCGGCGTGTGCGGTTGTTGCGACCATCCCGACCGTGGCGAGGGCAAGGGCCCCCGCGCCGGCCACGAGGCGCTTCAGGAGCGATACTCTCCCCGTCATTACCGTTCCTTCTTTCTCTTGATTCTGTCGAGCCCCGCGGCCCGTCAGGTCTGTTGGTGTGGAGGTTGCCGGGCTCATGCAATGCCCCGGTTTCCACGGCTGCGCACCCGGTGGGTGCCGTAGCCGGCGGCTGCGAGCAGCACCGTCAAGGCGCCCGCCAGCAGAATCTGATCCCGCCCAATGCCACCGGTGTGCGGCAGTGCCGGCCCG
>JAAYAO010000018.1 GCA_012719335.1 Propionibacterium sp.
CCGTAGTAGTCGTTGGAGCCGAAGACGAACACCCCCGGCACATCCAGCAGTGGGCCCAGCGCGGTGAGTACCGGCTCGACCGCATCGGACGAGCCGAGGTTGTCGCCGGTGTTGACCACCAGGTCGGGCTGCAGGCCGGCCAATCGGCGGACGAAGTCCTGCTTGCGCCCTTGCCGGGGCACCAGATGCAGGTCCGAAACCTGCAACACCCGAATCGGACGCGCGTCCGCCGGCAGCACCGGCACGTTCACCCGGCGCAACTCGAACCAGCGGGCCTCCCACACACCCCACGAGAAGCCGGCCACGCCGATCCCGGCGAGGGCCGCGGCGCCCCCCGCGAGCACGCGGGGGAGCCGGGATGCCCCGGACGTGCGCCGGGTCATGGGGTCGGGTCGTTACCGGGCTGCTCCGGTTGGTTGCCGCCCTCGTTGTCGCTCGGCGGCTTCGGGGCCTGTTGGGTCTGCGACGGCTCCGGCCGCTTCGTCTCCGCCGGCTCCTCACGCTTCGGCGGGGGCGGCGGCTTCGGCTTGGGGCCGGCCGAGAAGTACATGTAGATGTTGCCCCACTCCTCGACCGTGTCGGTCGGGTGGATACCGAGGTAGGTGCCCCGCCCGGAGTTGTGGTGGCGGTTCTGCTTGATCACCGTGAAGCCGGCATTCTCCAGCTTGATCTGGGCCTCCTGGGCCGACAGGCCGCTGACATCGGGCACCTTCACCATCTTGGGCTCGAAGGCGCCGGGCTTGACCGCGGTGAACTTGGTCTTCGGCTTGCCCTCGAGGGCCTGGCGCATTGCCGGGGTGTAGATCCGGCCGGCGTCACCCGAGCCGGAACCCTCCAGCCACATACCGGTCGACAACCGCTTGCCCTTCAACGACTTGCGGCGGTCCTTCCAGTACGGGTGGGTCTTGTCGACCGCGATCATCGCCACCCCGGTCATCTCCGGGGTGTAGCCGGCGAACCACACGGCGGCGTTCGAGTCTGTGGTGCCGGTCTTGCCGGCCTGCGGGTAACCACCCGGGATCCGCACCCGGGTACCGGTACCGCTGCTCATCACGCCCTGCAGCAGTTCGTTCACGCCGTCGGCGACCTCGGCGGGCATCACCTGCTCACAGTTGGCCGAGGGCACCTCCAAACTCTTGCCGTCATGGGTGGCGATCGACTCCAGCACCACCGGCTCACAGTGCATACCGCGTCCGGCGAAGGTGTTGTAGGCCTCGGCCATCGACAGCGGGGTGATGTCCAGCGAACCCAGGGTCACCGAGGGGAACCACGAGGGGCAGGCCATCGGGTCCTGCTTGCAGGCCTCACCCTTGGCGGTCAGCGAGCCACCCATCGACTGCTCGACACCGATCTTCTCGGCCATCTTCATGGTGTTGCACACCCCAGCGGCCTTCACCAGGTGCACGAAGTAGGTGTTCACTGACCAGTTGGTGGCCTGCCGCATGTTCATCAACGCGGCACTGCGGGTGGAGTTCGAGACTTTCCAGTTACCCATCTGGAACGGGCCGTCACAGGAGGTGAAGGTCTGACCCCGGAAGTTCTGCGGGGAGGTCGAGTTGAACTGCTTGCTCATCGGAATGCCGCGTTCCAGAGCCGCGGCCAGGGTGATCGCCTTGAACGTCGACCCGGCCTGGTAACCCTCGGCACCACCCATCGCGGAGGAGGCGGCGTAGTTGTAGAAGGTCTGGCCCTTGCCGGTACCCATCTCCGGGCGCGACTGCGCCATCGCGGTGATCAGGCCGGTGCCGGGCTCCATCATCACCAGCACACCCAGGGCCGGATCCTCGGCACCGACGACCCGCGCCACCGACTTCTCGGCCTCGCGCTGGGCGTCCGGATCGATCTTGGTGTGAATGAGCAGGCCCCCACGGTTGAGCATGTTCTCGCGTTCCTTGGGGGTCGCCCCCAGGCTCTCGGTGTTCAGCAGGGTGCGCCGGACGTAGTCACACAGGAAGGGGAACTCGGTGCCCACACACCCGTTGCGGGTCGGCCGGACCTTGCTGGCGTCCCACTCCACCTTCTTCGCCTCGTCGGCCTGTTCCTGGGTGACCGCGCCGACCTCGGCCATCCGGTTCAACACCACATTGCGCCGTTCGAGGGCGGCTCGCGGGTTGGCGACCGGGTTCACCGAGTCGGGGCTCTGCACCAGACCGGCCAGCATCGCGGACTGATCGAGGGTCAGCTTGTCGGCGGTGGTGCCGAAGTAGTGCTGGGCGGCGGCCTGCACGCCGTAGGCGCCGTCACCGTAGTAGGCGATGTTCAGGTAGCGCTCGAGGATCTCGTCCTTGCTCAGTTCGTCCTCGACCGCGATGGCGTAGCGCAGCTCCTGGATCTTGCGGGCGTAGGTGGTCTCGGTGGCCTTGCGCACGGCCTCCTTGTCACCCTCGGCCATCGCCTTCTCGACGAGCACCATCTTCACGTACTGCTGGGTGATGCTCGAACCACCCTGGGTGGAACCACCCGAGGTGTTGCGCAACAGAGCGCGCAGGGTGGCCCGCAGGTCCATCGCCCCGTGCTCGTAGAAGCGGTGGTCCTCGATGGCGATCTGGGCCTGCCGCATCACCGGGGCAATACGGTCCAGGGACACGTACACCCGGTTCTCTTCGTAGAAGAACGCCAAGATCGAACCATCGGCGGCCAGTACCCGGGATCGCTCCATCTGCGGTGGCGTCTTCAGTTCCGCGGGCAGCATGGTGAGCCCGGTGGCGGTCGCCTTGGTGGCCGAGCCGGCCACCAGCGTTACCGGAAGCAGAAGTGCCGCCGAGACCAAGCCCAACAGGACGCTGACCACGACGAACGAGATGGCTGAGGAACCGATCGTTCCCAGTCGTTTCGCGCGCATGATCTCCAGAGTACGTGAACGATCCGGCCATCCCCAATCGAAACGCCCCCGATCTGGCGTGCCGACTGGACGAATCCCGTACCGCGCGGTAAGCCCCGGCTACCGCCTATTCGGCTACTTGCCCCCCGGCCAGTTGCCCGGCCACCGTGCGCAGGGTGTCGATGCTGGTCACATCCGAATCCAGGGCGAAGGCCCGCGCGGTGGGGGCGCCGGGATGTTTGGTGGCGAACCGGGCCACCAGATCACGTTCCCGGCGCATCATCTGCATCCGGGCCGCGTGCCGGCGCAGCGCCACCACTTCGATGTCGTGGCCGGTGTTGTCGAGATCCTCGGCCAGGGAACAGGAGCGTTCGGCCGACAACTCGGCCACCCGCGAGGTGTGCACCCGGTTCAGGATCAGGCCGGCCAGCGGCATGCGTTCCCCGGCCAATCGGTCGACGAAGAAGGACGCCTCGCGCAGCGCGTCCCGTTCGGGGGCAGCCACCACCAGAAAGGTCGTCCAGTCCGAGGCGAGGGTGGCCAGGGTCTGCTCGGCCCGCTGCCGGAAACCGCCGAACAGGGCTTCGAAGGCGGTGACGAAGGTTTGCACGTCGCGCAGCAACTGCCCACCGAGCACCTTCGACATCGCCCCGACCACCAGGTTCACCCCGACGCTCATCAACTTCATCGGCCCCCGCGCCGGCATCAGGAACAGTTTCAGCATCTTGCCGTCGAGCAGGTTGCTGAGATGCTCCGGGGCGTCCAGGAAGTCCAGCGCCGACCGGGACGGGGGAGTGTCCACCACGATCAGGTCCCACCGTCCGGTCTGTTCGGACTGGCGGTGCAACTGGCCGAGTTTCTCCATCGCCATGTACTCCTGGGTGCCGGAGAAGGACGTGGACAGGGCCTCGTAGAAGGGGTTGGCGAAAATCTGCTGCGCCTTCTCGGGGCTGGAATGGGCCAGCACCACATCGTCGAAGGTGCGCTTCATGTCCAGCATCATCGCGTCCAGGGAACCGCCCCGGCTGGTGTCGATCGCCGCCACCGGACGAGGGGTGTTGTCCAACTCGTCGATCCCCAGGGACTGGGCCAGTCGTTTGGCCGGGTCGATGGTCAACACCACCACCTTGCGGCCGGCTTCGGCGGCGCGCACCGCCAGGGAGGCCGACACCGTGGTCTTGCCGACCCCGCCGGACCCGCAACAGATCACGATCCGCTTGCTGGTGTCGGCCAGCAACGCGTCCACGTCCAGTCGGGGCAGGTCACCGCGCACATCGTTCTTCATCGGCCCACCTCCCCGGGCAGTTGCCGCGACAGGGCATCGGCGAGGGTGAACAGGGTCGCCCGGTCGACCCCGGCCGGGTCGTCGGGGAGCTCGATCAGCGGCAGGCCGAGTTCGTCCAACCGGGTTCGGCAGGCCCGCTCGTTGGTCCACCAGGTCGCGTCGAAGGCCAACTCGGCGGCCAGGGCGGTGTTCTAGGCCTCGCCCAGCCCCGGCACCTGCACCGGTAGTTCGCCGGCGGTGGCGCGGGCGAGCTGTTCGGCCGGCAGGGGGAGTTCGGTGATCCGATTGCAGATCACCGACCCGACGCTGATGCCGGTGGGGGTGAGTTCGGCGACCGCTTCCCGCGTTTCGGTGACCGGCATGTCCTGCAGCAGGGTGACCAAGTGCACCACGGTGTGCTCGGAGCGGAACAACTGGATGATCGAATCGGCCTGCTTGTGGATCGGCCCCATCTTCGCCAGCCCCGCAACCGCTTCGTGGACGTTCAGGAAGGCGCCGATCCGGCCGGTGGGGGGTGCGTCCAGCACCACCGCGTCGTAGGCGTTGCGGCGTCCCTTCAGTTTGCGGCGCACCGCCTCGTAGACCTTGCCGGTGAGCAACACATCACGCAGGCCCGGGGCGATCGAGGTGGCGAAATCGTAGACCCCGAACCGATCCAGGGCCTTGCCGGCCAAACCCAACTTGTAGAACCGGTCCAGGTACTCCAACAGTGCCGAGCGGGCGTCGATCGACAGGCCGTGGACGGCACCCCCGGACGCGGTGCGCAACAGCAACGGCTCGGTGGCCGGGGCCAACCGGGGCACCTCGAACAGTTCGGACAGGGCGTGGCGGTCCTCCACCTCGCACAGCAGCACTCGGCGGCCCCCGCCGGCCAAGGCGCACGCCAAGGCTGCGGCAACCGTTGTCTTGCCGGTACCGCCCTTGCCGCTGACGATGTGCAGGGAATGCCCCGTGGCGCGGCCGGCGGTCATGCTCGCCAAACTACCGGGTCGGCCCAACACACGTCGGTCGGGTCACGAACCGGGGTAGGGATGAGCGAGCTGTTCGGCGGTGAGTTCGACGTCCAGGCCCTCGGCCTCGCGCAGGTAATGGAGTTGGGCGATGGCAGACAGCCGGGCCGCGAACTTCACATTTGCCGGGGCGTCGTCGTAGACGTGCTCC
>JAAYAO010000175.1 GCA_012719335.1 Propionibacterium sp.
CAGTTGTTGGCCGGGGAACTGTCCACCGACGACTCCCCCGACTTCCTCGGCGGCCTGCTCGGTACCGCCACCGGCCAGCGCTCCTGACGTCGGCGCTTCGTTCCCCAGCGGCTTGTCACGTCGCGGCATGACCATATTGTCCTCGCCGACGCGTGACAGGCCGCTGGAGGTTTTCCACAAGCAGTCATCTGCCGCGAGCGGTTTGCACATTTCTCGACCGGCCAGGTCACTTCCGTCACTGGATGCCCACCGTTGGGGTATGAACCAACACACACCATCGATCGGGATCATCACCACGAAGGATCTGCGCCAACGCGGCTGGAGCAACCAACAACGCCGCGCGGCCATCGGCAGCGGCCGTCTACTGGTGCTGCGGCGCGGCATCTACGCCTTTCCGACCGCGCCACAGTTTGCGACGAGCATCGTACGCGCCGGCGGCGTCATCACCTGCGTCACGGCTCTGAAGCTGTACGGGGTGTGGACGCCCGAAACCCGCAAGTGGCATCGACGGCGCCGGGAGTGCCGGCGTGACGACTGCCGCCCGTACGGTCCGAAACCACCCACCCGCATCGTCGATCCCCTGCCCGTGGCGGTTCTCGCTGCAGCGCGTTGTTTGCCCGAGGAAGAGTTCGTTGCCGTCCTCGATTCCGTGCTGCATCGCCGGCTGATGACCCTCGACCAGCTCTCGCGCACCTTGGCGGTGGCGCCGCAACGCGTGCGTCGCCTCTTGGCGCGGGTCGACCGGGCCGAATCAGGTTCGGAGACGCTGACCCGATTGCGGCTGAGATCACGGAACATCCTCCTCGAGCCGCAGGTCGAGATCGAGGGCGTAGGGCGGGTTGACTTCCTGATCGGTGACCGACTCGTCATCGAAATCGACAGTATCGAGCACCACACCAGCCTCGAGAACTACTTCAAGGACCGCCGCCGGGATCGCATGCTCATTGCCCGCGGGTACATCGTTCTCAGATTCACCTACCACGACGTGGTGCATGACTGGGACCGGGCTGTGGCGCCCATCGTTGTGGGTCTGATTCGGCAGCGCAGACACCTGCGACGTTCCCCAGCGGCTTGTCACGTCGCGGCATGACCATATGGTCCTCGCCGGCGCGCGACAGGCCGCTGGGGGTTCGTGTGCGCAAGCGCAACTGCAGATGACTCCGACCGGGTCCTCCGAAGTGGAGGTGAACGGAACGTGACAGAATCGCAGCCATGGGATCGCGACTCGACAAGGACACCTACGAGGCCGAACTGCACCGGTTGCAAGCCGAACTGGTGGAGATGCAGGAGTGGATTCGTACCGAGGGTAAACGGCTGGTCGTGATCTTCGAGGGACGGGACGCCGCGGGCAATGGTGGCGCAATCAAGCGGATCACCCAGTACCTCAATCCCCGGGTCGCGCAGATCGTGGCGTTGCCCAAACCCACCCCGCGGGAGGAAACCCAATGGTACTTCCAGCGGTTCATCCCGCACCTGCCGGCCGCCGGTGAAATCCGATTGTTCGACCGCTCCTGGTACAATCGGGCCGGGGTCGAACGGGTGATGGGTTACTGCACCCCCGAACAGCATCGGCTGTTTCTGCGGCAGTGCCCGATCTTCGAGCGGATGCTGGTCGACGACGGCATCATGTTGTTGAAGTACTGGTTCTCGGTTTCGGACAAGGAGCAGTACAAGCGTTTCGAATCCCGGTTGACCGACCCGATGCGCCGCTGGAAACTCTCCCCCACCGACATCGAATCCCTCACCCGCTGGGAGGCGTACTCCAGGGCCAAGGACGAGATGTTCGTGCACACCGACATCAAGGAGGCCCGCTGGCATGTGGTGGAGAGCGACCACAAGCGCAGCGCCCGGATCAACATGATCGCCCACCTGCTCGACTCGGTGCCCTACCAGTACGTCGAACGCCCCGAGATCACGCTCCCGGGCCGCCCCAAGTCGACCGGCTACCAGCGCACCGAACGCAGCCTGCAACTCGAGGTGCCCGACCACGCCGCCACCCTGAAGAGCAGCGGCAAGAAGAAGTACAAGGACCCGGAG
>JAAYAO010000176.1 GCA_012719335.1 Propionibacterium sp.
AGGGCATCGAGGGCCTGGTGCACATCTCCGAGCTGGCCGAGCGCCACGTGGAGATCCCCGAGCAGGTCGTGCAGGTCAACGACGAGGTGATGGTCAAGATCATCGACATCGACCTCGAGCGTCGCCGCATCTCGCTGTCGCTGAAGCAGGCGAACGAGGGCATCGACGCCACCAGCGACGAGTTCGATCCGACGCTGTACGGCATGACCGCCAGCTACGACGAGCAGGGCAACTACCTCTACCCCGAGGGCTTCGATCCCGAAACCCAGGAGTGGAAGGAAGGCTACGAGGAGCAGCGGCTGGCCTGGGAGGCTCAGTACAACGAGGCGCAGGCCCGTTGGGAGCAGCACAAGCGTCAGATCGCCGAGGCGGAGGCCGCCGAGGGTGCGGCTGCGGTCGCGGCCGGCACCTCCTACTCGTCGGCCCCCGAGTCGGGCGCCGGTGAAGCGGCCCCCGAGGGCTCGCTGGCATCGGACGAGGCCCTGCAGGCGCTCCGTGAGAAGCTGACCGGCAACCTCTGATCAGTCCGTTACCGTGAAGGGGTCCCACCCGTGTGGTGGGGCCCCTTCATGCTGTGTGGCAGGAATGCGACGAAAGGACGAACCGTGGTGCAGGTGGGTTTGACCGGCGGAATCGGCTCGGGCAAATCGGCGGTGGCCGACCTGCTCGCCGGGCACGGCGCGGTGATCATCGACGCCGACCTGTTGGCCCGCGAGGCGGTGCTGCCCGGCACCGACGCCCTGGCCCGGATCGTGGAGCGGTTCGGCCCGGAGGTGCTCACCGCCGAGGGCGAGTTGAATCGTCCGGCCCTGGGCGAGATCGTCTTCGCCGACCCACGGGCCCTGGCCGACCTGGAGGCGATCACCCACCCGGCGATCCGGAAATTGGCGACCGCCCGCGAGGCCGAGGCCGGCCCGGACGCGGTGGTGGTGCACGTCATCCCGCTGCTGGTCGAGGCCGATCAGCAGGGGCGCTTCGACACGGTCGTGGTGGTGGACGTGCCCGAGGAGGTGCAGGAGGCCCGGGTGCGGGCCCGGGACGGCTGGACGCTGGAACACGTCCGGGCCCGGATGGCCGCCCAGGCGACCCGCGCCGAGCGGCTCGCGGTGGCCGATCACGTGATCGACAACTCCGGTGACCACGACGAATTGGTGACCCGGGTGGCACGTTTGTGGGACGCGTTGTTATCCAAAAGCAATCAGGATCATCCCTGAGAATCTATCCCGGCGACCCGAGGATAGGTGAGGCTAAGTTAGTTGCATTTCGCGTGCCGCCCGCCGGTGGTGCGTCCACATATCGAAGGAGGCCGTATGGAATGCCCGCGCTGTCGGGCCCAGATGCCCGAGGTCGCACATTACTGCCACAGCTGTGGGCAGGACATGGTTGCCTCGGATCCGGGTAGACGCAAGCATTTCGCCGTGAAGCCCGATGAGCCGGTGGCATCGTTCGCCCTGGTCTCGTCGATCATGCCGCGTGGCGCAGCGCAGCGCCCCCAGACCTACCGGCTGGCGCTGATCGTCGCGTTGGCGGCAGCTCTGCTGACCGCGATCGCCGGCGCCCTGCCGATCGCCGTGCTGTTGGCGGCCTTCGCTATTCCGATCGTCTACATCGTCTACATCTACGACGTGAACCTGTGGGACGATTCCCCGATTCCGGTCACCGCGATGGCCTTCGCGCTCACCGGTGCCCTGGCGATCGGTTTCACCCTGCTGTGGACGAACCTGCGCTCGGCCAGCCCGGTCACCTTCGGGTTGGAGTCCGGCTCCTCGTCCTTCGACGTCACCGACTTCCTGCTGCTCTGCCTGCTGGTACCGGTGGTCGGTGAGATCCTGCGCCAGATCGGCCCGCTGTTCCTGGCCAGCCGCCCCAAGTTCGACGACCTGATGGACGGTCTGACCTTCGGCGTCATCTCCGGTGTGGCCTACGCCTGCTTCGACACCATCGTCAAGCACTGGGATCTGATCACCGGCGGCTTCCAGGGCGTCGACTCGGCAGCCACCTGGGCCGCCCTGATCTTCCTGGAAGGCTTCATCAAGCCGCTGCTGATGGGTACCGCCACCGGTATCGCCTGCGCCGAGTTCTCCGGCCTGGGTGAGGGCTACGACGGCTTCTCGGGCCGCTACTTCCGTGGCTTCGGTGAGGCCGTGCTGGTGAACATCGCCTACCAGCTCGGCGTCTACCTGCTGAACATGCTGCCCTTCGGCAGCCTGAGCGTGCTGCTCAGCGTGGTGTGGGGCGCGATCCTGCTCGGCATCATGATTCTGCGGGTGCGCAATGTGCTGCACACCGGCCTGATGGAGGCCGCGATGGAGCACCACGCCCGCGAGGTCGAGACCGACGACATCATCGAGTACTGCCCGCAGTGCGAGATGCCGGTGCTGGAGCACGGCTCCTTCTGCAACGCCTGTGGCGCCGCGGTGCGCACCGGTGCGAAGCCGCACCACCACAAGGCGCAGACCAAGGTCACGACCGCCGGTACTGATGAGGAGGTCGGCGCATGAGCCAGCAACCTTATGGACAACAACCCGGATACGGGCAGCAGGGCGGCTACGGTCAGCAGCCCCCGCCGGGTCAGGGCTACGGCCAGCAGCCGCCGCAGGGCGGGCCCGGTGGGTACGGGCAGCAGCCGCCGCAGGGGCCGGGTGGCCCCGGTGGATACGGGCAGCAGCCCCCGCAGGGTGGCCCGGGTGGTCCCGGCGGGTACGGCGGTGGCGGGGTGCCGCCGCAGTACGGCAACGCCGGTCAGCCGCCGAAGAAGTCCAACGGCATGATCATCGGCATCGTGATCGCCGCCCTGGTGGCGGTCGGTCTGATCGGTGGCATCATCTGGCTGCTCACCGGCCGCGACGGTGGCGAAACGGTCGGCCCGACCGGCCAGACCACCACGCAGCCGGCCGATCCCACCCCCGGCGGCGAAACCACCGAGCCGGGCGGCGGCGAAACGACCGAACCCGGTGGTGGGGAAACCACCGAGCCGGGCGGCGGTGAGACCACCGAACCCGGTGGTGGCGAGACCACCGAGCCGGGCGGTG
>JAAYAO010000177.1 GCA_012719335.1 Propionibacterium sp.
CCGGATGGAGTCCCCGGTGGGCAAGGGCGTCTCGGGGCCCTGCTGCAAACCGCCTCGATTCGGGCTCTTATCCGCTCACGGGGGTTACCGGCCGGAAAGAAGGCGGTTTGCAGCAGCGGGGTTCTGCCACGACCGGTTCCCGAGGCCCCGGTGGTGTCAGTTGCCCGCCGGTCCACGGATGCGACTACGTGTGGACGGACCTGTGCCCAGGCGGCAAACTGGCCTCGAACCGACCGCTGCCAAGGGAGCCCCAGATGACGCAGGCCGATAACCCCACCGACACCTCGAAGCTCGCCGACGTCGGCGTGATGGGAATGGCGGTGATGGGCTCGAACCTGGCCCGCAACTTCGCCCGCAACGGCTACGCCGTCGCCCTGTTCAACCGCACCCGGGCCAAGACCGACGCGGTGATGGCCGAGCATGCCGCCGACGGTGACCTGCGCCCGACCGGCACGGTCGAGGAATTCGTCGCCTCCCTGGAGCGGCCCCGCCGGATCATCATCATGGTGCAGGCCGGTGCGGCCACCGACGCGACCATCGAGTCGCTGCTGCCGTTCCTGGAGGAGGGTGACATCGTCGTCGACGGCGGCAACGCCCACTACGAGGACACCCGCCGCCGCGAGGTGTACCTGCGCGAGAAGGGGTTGCACTTCGTCGGGGCCGGTATCTCCGGTGGTGAGGAGGGCGCCCTCAACGGGCCGTCCATCATGCCGGGTGGCTCCCCCGAGTCCTACGCCGCCCTCGGCCCCCTGTTGGAGACCATCGCCGCCCAGTACGAGAACGAGCCCTGCTGCACCTACATCGGCACCGACGGCGCCGGCCACTTCGTCAAAATGGTGCACAACGGCATCGAGTACGCCGACATGCAGTTCATCGCCGAGGCCTACGACGTGCTGCGCGCCGCCGGGCTGAGCGTCTCGGAGATCGCCGACGTCTTCGCCGACTGGAACACCGGCGACCTGGATTCCTTCCTGATCGAGATCACCGCCGAGGTGTTGCGCCAGGTCGACGAGCGCACCGGCCAACCACTGGTGGACGTGATCGTCGACCAGGCCGGCCAGAAGGGCACCGGCCGCTGGACGGTGCAGATCGCACTGGAGCTCGGGGTGCCGGTGAACACCATCGGTGAGTCGGTGTTCGCCCGCTCGGCGTCGTCGGACCCCGAACTGCGGGCCGCGGCCCAGCGGGCCCTGAACGGCCCCGACCGCACCATTAGCACGGACGACCGCGCCCAACTGATCGAGGACGTGCGGCAGGCCCTGTGGGCGGCCAAGGTCGTTGCCTACGCCCAGGGCCTGGACGAGATCCGGATCGGCGCCAACGAGTACGGCTGGGAGATCAACGTCGCCGAGGTCGCCAAGATCTGGCGGGCCGGCTGCATCATCCGGGCTCGGCTGCTGGAGCGGATCCGTTCGGAGTACGCCGGCGGCAACCTGACCACCCTGTTGGAGGCCCCGTCCATCGTCGAGGGCTTCAACGCCGCCCAGGACGGTTGGCGCCGCACCGTGGCCCGCGCCACTGCGGCCGGGGTGCCGGTGCCGGGCTTCGCCGCGGCGCTGGGGTACTA
>JAAYAO010000178.1 GCA_012719335.1 Propionibacterium sp.
CAAGGCCCGCAAGTCGATCGCCCAGTTCCGCCTGCGCGAGGGCCAGGCCATCGGCTGTCACGTGACCCTGCGCGGCAACCGAATGTGGGAGTTCGCCGACCGGTTGATGACCCTGGCGCTGCCCCGGATCCGTGACTTCCGCGGCCTGAACAGCCACCAGTTCGACGGCAACGGCAACTACACCTTCGGGCTGACCGAGCAGGTCATGTTCCACGAGATCGATCAGGACAAGATCGACCGCGTCCGGGGCATGGACATCACCCTGGTCACCACCGCCAAGAACGACGAGGAAGGGCGGGCGCTGCTGAAGAAGCTGGGCTTCCCCTTCAACGACAACCCGCGTCCGCCGCGCAAGCGGACCCGCGGCCCGGCCTACTACGCCAAGAAGAAGAAGTGAGCTGACAGATGGCAAAGACAGCGCTCAAGGTCAAGCAGTCCCGCAAGCCCAAGTTCGCCGTGCGTGGATACACCCGCTGCCAGAAGTGCGGGCGACCCAAGTCGGTGTACCGCAAGTTCGGCCTCTGCCGAGTCTGCCTGCGCGAGATGGCCCACAAGGGCGAGCTGCCCGGCGTAACCAAGTCCTCCTGGTGAGGCTGAAGCATCATCATCACGAACACCGCTGAAGGTCCGCGCGCGCCGCGTGGAAACCACCGCGAGAAAGAGTCTCTCCAGCCATGACCATGACTGATCCGATCGCAGACATGCTGACGCGTCTGCGTAACGCCAATCAGGCGTACCACGACAGCACCTCGATGCCGCACAGCAAGATCAAGGTCGGCATTGCCGAGATCTTGAAGCACGAGGGCTACATCACCGACTTCGAGGTGACCGAGCCCGGTGAGGGCGAGGTCGGCAAGACCTTGACCATCGAGCTGAAGTACGGCCAGAACCGCGAGCGTTCGATCGCCGGGGTGCGCCGCATTTCCAAGCCCGGCCTGCGCGTGTACGCCAAGTCGACCGGCTTGCCGAAGGTGCTCGGCGGGATGGGCATTGCGATCATCTCGACCTCCCAGGGTCTGCTGACCGACCGGGACGCCAACTCCAAGAGCGTGGGTGGGGAAGTCCTCGCCTACGTCTGGTGACGAGACACGGATAAGGAGTTAGAACATGTCCCGAATCGGTAAAATGCCGATCGCCATTCCGTCCGGCGTCGAGGTCACCCTGGACGGCCGGCAGGTCTCGGTCAAGGGCCCCAAGGGCACGCTGACCCACACCGTCGCCGAGCCGATCACCATCGATCGTGCCGAGTCCGGCGAGATCGAGGTGTCGCGTCCCGACGACGAGCGGTTGTCGAAGTCGCTGCACGGCCTGACCCGCACCCTGGTCGCCAACATGGTCACCGGTGTCACCGAGGGTTTCGAGAAGAAGCTCGAGATCGTCGGCTTCGGTTACCGTGTGATCTCCAAGGGCCCGACCCAGTTGGAGTTCAACCTGGGCTTCTCGCACCCGGTCGTGGTGTCCGCCCCCGAGGGCGTGACCTTCGCGGTGGAAACCCCGACCCGCTTCGCGGTGCAGGGCATCGACAAGCAGGCGGTCGGTGAGGTTGCGG
>JAAYAO010000179.1 GCA_012719335.1 Propionibacterium sp.
TGCTCACCGACCCGTTCAACGACATCCACATGGGTGTCACCGCCGAGAACGTCGCCGCCAAGTACGGCGTCTCCCGCGAGGATCAGGACGCTTTCGCGGTCGAGTCGCAGCGCCGCGCTGCCACCGATGCGGCCAAGGCCGCCTTCGCCGAGGAGATCACCCCGGTCGAGGTCGGCGGCCGCAAGCCCTACACCGTCGACACCGACGAGCACCCCAAGCCCAACACCACCCTGGAGACCCTCGCGAAGCTGCGTCCGGCCTTCCAGAAGGACGGCACGGTGACCGCCGGCAACGCCTCGGGCATCAACGACGGCGCCGGCGCGCTGGTGCTGGCCCGCGACTCGGTGGTTACCGAGCGGGGCCTGACCGGGCTGGTCAGCATCGAGAAGGTCGTCGTCGCGGCCAATGAACCCGAGCTGATGGGGTACGCCCCGACCTACGCCCTGCAAAAGCTGCAGGAAGCCACCGGCACCGGGGTTGCCGACTGGGGCACCGTCGAGTTGAACGAGGCCTTCGCCGCCCAGGCGCTCGCGGTGATCCGCGATGCCGGGCTGGATCCGGAGAAGACCAACCCCTACGGCGGGGCGATCGCGCTGGGTCACCCGGTGGGCGCCTCGGCCGCGATCCTGACCCTGCGCGCCGCCAAGGACATGGTGCGCCGGGATCTGGAGCTCGGCGTGGTCACCATGTGCATCGGTGGCGGCCAGGCGCTGGCCGCGCTGTTGCGCCGGGTCTGAGCTCGGTCTCCTGGGTCCCGGGGTTTCGACTCGGACGCTCACGCGTCCGGCTCAACCAGCCGGTGCGGTGATGCAGCCCGGGCCGCCCCGCGGACCGCGTCGGCCTCCGGACGGTGATTGAGCCGGGGCCGCCTCGCGGCCCCGTGTCGAAATCCCCGCACCCGAAGAGCCTCAGTCATCGGCCGCTCTTCCGATTCAGCTGACGCGCTGAAAGTCGATGATCCGGGTGACGGCTTCGGTGAGGGTCTCGGGGCCGGCTGCCAGGGAGAGCCGCACCGCGCTGCCACCGTGCACGGTGTCGAAGTCGATACCGGGGGTGACCGCGACGCCGGTGGCCTCCAGCAGGGCATCCGACCAGGCGCGGGTGTCGCGGTGGGCCCCGAGCACCGGGGTCAGGTCGGCGTACACGTAGAAGGCGCCGTCGGCGGGGGCGATGTCGGCCCACCCGAGGTCACCGGCCGCGCCGAGCACCACCTCGCGGGCCCGGGCGAATTCGGCGACCGCGGCATAGCCCTCGGCATACGAGGCCTCGGTGAAGGCCGCGACCGCGGCGTGTTGGGCGGGCACCGGAGCACACAGCGCGTAGTTGCCGGCCAGGGCGTCCATCGCGGCGAGCAGGTCGTCGGGCACCAGCGTCCAGCCGAGCCGCCACCCGGTCATCCCCCAGAATTTGGAGAAGGACTCGATCACCAGGGCCGACCGGTCGGTGGCCCAGGCACACGCGCCGGGGTCGGCCGGGTCGGCGGTGATGCCGTGGTAGATCTCGTCGCTGACCAGACGCACCTCGTTGTCGGCACACCACGCAGCGATCGCGGCCAACTCTTCGGCCGAGACCATCGTGCCGGTCGGGTTGGCCGGCGAGGCCAGCACGAAGCCGGCCAGCGGGGCCTCGGCGTGGGCGGCGGCCAACTGCTCCACGGTGGGCCGGTACTGCTGCTCGGGGCCGCAGTCGAGTTCGACCACCGCACACCCCAACGAGCTCAGGATGTTGCGGTAGGCGGGGTAGCCCGGACGGGTCAGCGCGACCCGGTCACCCACGTCGAAGGCGGCCAGGAACCCGATCAGAAAGGCCCCGGAGGCCCCGGTGGTGATCAGGATGTTGGCCGGGTCGACCTCGAGGGAGTACCAGCGCCGGTAATGCCCGGCGATCGCCTCGCGCAGTTCGCGCAATCCGAAGGTGGTGGAGTAGCCCAACGGGGTGCCATCACCGAGCACCTCGACGGCCCGGCGGCGCACATCGGCCGGTGCGCCCTGGGCGGGTTCCCCGGCGCACAGCGAGATCACCTCCCGGCCCGCGGCCCGCAACGAGGCCACCTTGTCCAGCACCGTCATCACTTCGAAAGCCGGCACCCGGGAACGCTGTGAAGCCATGCCGGCCAGACTAACGCCCCGATCAGCCGAGTCTGCCGGGGGCTGATGACTGAAAACACACGCCCTGGAGGGTCGTTCTGCCCGAA
>JAAYAO010000180.1 GCA_012719335.1 Propionibacterium sp.
ACCGCCTCCACCCCCAACACCATGGCGAAGGCGGCCACCGCCGCGCCCAGGTAGGGCGAGAAGTCGAACAACACGGCCGCCGCGATGCCGGGGAGTACCCCGTGCACGAAGGCGTCACCGAAGAAGTTCATCCCGCGCAATACCAGCCACACGCCCACGACCGAAGTCATCGAGGCGGCGATCAGGCCACCCAGCAGGGCGCGTTGCTGAAACCCCAGCGCGAAGGGCTCCAAGAACCAATCCATGAACGGTCAGCCTACTTCAGGGCCTCGGTGATCAGGGAAGCGTTGGTGGTCATCATGCCGGCGTAGTCCTCGGCGCCCGAGCCGTCGGGGCCCACCGAGCCGACGTAGAGCTGCACGACCTCGACGTCCCGTCCGGTCTCGGCGGCCAGGGCCTCGACCAACTGCGGGTTCACCGCGGAGTTGGAGAAGATCGTCGAAATGTCGCGCTCCTCGATCACCTCGACCAGTTCGGCCAGGTGGGCCGAGGACGCCTCGCCGTCGGTGGAGCCACCGGGCATCACCACGCCGGCGACCTCGAAGTCGTAGGCCTCGGCGAAGTAGCCGAAGGCGTCGTGATCGGTGATGATCACCCGCTGCTCGGCCGGGATCGGCTCCAGGATCTGCTTGATCTCCTCGTCGACCTGCGCCAGTTCGGCAGCGACCTCTTCACCGCACTCGATGTACTTGTCGTCACCGGTGGTCTCGGCCAGCTTGGCACCGATCAGTTCGGCGGCCTTGGACATCCGGCCCGCGTCGAGGTGGACGTGCGGGTCCTCGTCGCCGTGGTCGTGCCCGTCATGGGTGGAGTGTTCGTGGTCGTCGCCTTCGTCGGCATGCTCGTCGTGCGAGTGCTCGTCGTCGGCGTGCTCGTCACCCTCGTGCTCGTGGCCGTCCTCTTCGGCGTGCTCGTGGGTGTGCTCATCCTCATGGGTGTGCTCATCCTCGGCATGGTCATCACCGTGGCTGTGCTCGTCGTCGGCGTGTTCGTCGGCCTCGTGATCGTGACCGTTCTCATCGGCGTGGTCGTGCTCGTGGTCGTCACCCTCGTCGCCGTGATCGTGCCCGGCATGACCGGCGAACGGAATCGGATCGACGTTGGGGGCGACCTCGTAGACGGTGGCCCCCTCGGTGCGGGCGCTGTCGATGGCCTTCTCCAGGTTCGACTCCAGACCCAGGCCGTTGATGATCACCAGATCGGCCTTGGCCATCTGGGTGATCTGCTGGGAGGAGGGGGTGAACTCGTGCGGGTCGTCGCCGGGGCCCATGATGGTCACCGCGGAGGTGTCGTTGCAGGTGACGATGTCGTTGACGATGCTGCCCAGCGGGGTGGTGGTGACCACCGCCACCGGATCCCCGCCGTTGCTCCCGTCGGTGGAGGGGGTGTCGGTACCGCAGCCGGCCAGAGCCATCGCGCCCACCACGAGCCCGGTGATGCCAAATGCAGAAGTCCGTCGCATGTGAATTGCCAATCAGATCGTGAGAATGAGAACGGTTCTCATGGAAGCACGAGAATCGGCGAAAGTGAAA
>JAAYAO010000181.1 GCA_012719335.1 Propionibacterium sp.
GCCCCGTCCCTGGGCGCCACCGACTTCGCGAAGATCGCGATGCAGCCGGGCAAACCACAGGGCTTCGGCCTGATCGGCGATGACGAGACCCCGATCCTGATGCTGCCGGGCAACCCGGTCAGCGCGTTCGTGTCCTTCGAGGTCTTCGTCCGTCCGGTGATCCGCAAACTGATGGGGGTGCGTCCGTTGACCCGCCCGACGGTGCCGGCCGAACTGACCTCGGCGATGAAACCGGACGGTTTCCGGCGCCGCTACGCCCGTGGCCTGGTCACGACCGAGGCGACCGGCAAACGCACCGTCGAACTGGTCGGCGGGCACGGATCCCATCTGGTGCACGAAATGCAGCAGGCCAACGCACTGGTGGTTCTGCCACCGGGGGACACCGAGATCGCGATCGGCGAGAACGTCGACGTGTGGCTGATGGGGGATGAAGCATGAGCCGGTTCACCCACCTGGACGAAATGGGCGCGGCCCGGATGGTCGACGTGTCGGCCAAGGACGTCACCGCCCGCTCGGCCACCGCCACCGGCCGGGTGCTGCTCAGCGCCGAATGCGTCGAACTGTTGCGCAGCACCGGCGTGCCCAAGGGGGACGCACTCGCGGTGTCGCGGATCGCCGGCATCCAGGCGGCCAAACGCACCTGGGAACTGATCCCGCTGTGCCACCCGCTGTCGCTGAGCGGGGTGGAGGTGCACCTGGAGGTGGTCGACGAGGGCGTGGATCTGACCGCAACCGTGCGCACCACCGACCGCACCGGGGTCGAGATGGAGGCCCTCACCGCGGTCAGCGTTGCCGCCCTGACCCTGATCGACATGATCAAGGCGGTCGACAAGCTGGCGGTGATCGCTGAGATCAAGGTGGCCGCCAAGTCCGGCGGCCGCTCCGGTGACTGGACCAGGGACTGAACCGGCAGCCCGTCCGATGGCCGCCACGAAGGAGACGACGGTGACCGACATCCAACCAGCGGACGCCCCGCGCACGGCGATCGTGATCACCGTGTCCACCCGGGCCGCCGGCGGCATTTACACCGACCGGTCGGGCCCGGTGATCGAGGAACGCCTCCGGGAATGGGGGTTCACCCCCGATGCCGTGATCGTGGCCGACGGCCCGGCCTATGCCGATGCGATCGCCGAGGTGCTCGCCGGACGCCCCGACCTGGTGGTCACCACCGGCGGCACCGGCATCGGCCCCAAGGACCTCACCCCGGAGATGACCCGTCCGCACCTCGACAAGGAACTACCCGGGCTGGAAGCCCAGATGGTGGCGCGCGGGGTGGCCAACGGCGTCCCCGCCTCGGTGTTGAGCCGTAGTGCCTGCGGGGTGGCCGGCACCACCTTGGTGGTCAACCTGCCCGGCTCGGTCGGCGGGGTGCGCGACGGCCTCGACGTGCTCGCCGATGTCGTCGACCATGCCGTGTCGCAACTGCGCGGCGGCGACCACTGAGCCGCGGGCTGGCACCCATGCCGGGCGGACGCTGAGATGGGATCGGTCTGGGGCACCACCCGGGCGGTGCACAGTTGGCCGGTCAGCCTGCGCCACCACGACGTCGAACTCGTCCCGATCCGGCGCCGGTACGGCCGCGAATGGCAGCAGATCCGCAACCGCAACTGGGAGTGGCTCTCACCCTGGGAAGCGACCATGCCGCCCGGCTCCGAAGTGGGGCCGCGCACCTTCGGGCAACTGGTGACGATGATGAACCGACTCGGCCGACAGGGCTCGGCCCTGCCCTGGATGGTGCGGTACGGGCCCGAGGGCAACACCCGGTTGGTCGGGCAGGTGACCGTCAGCGGCATCACCGGCGGGTCGGCCGGCTGGGCCCAGGTCGGCTACTGGATCGACCGCGAATATGCCGGCCGCGGCATCATCCCGCTCGCGGTGGCGATGGCCTGCGACTACTGCTGGCGGACGATGGGGCTGCACCGCATCGAGATCACCATCCGCCCCGAGAACACCGCCAGCCTGCGGGTGGTGCAGAAGCTCGGTTTCCGGCACGAGGGGGCCCGCCCCCGATACCTGCACATCGACGGGGATTGGCGCGATCACGAGGTGTTCGCGCTGAATGCCGAGGAGGTTCCCGAGGGTCTGGTGGCCCGGCTCGCGGGGGCGTCCGGGACGTAATGTCGGCCCGGACTGACGGACACTCCGAGCGGGCTCCTCGAAAGCCCGTGGCGAAGGCCGTACGGTCATGGACGTGACCGGATTGATATACGCAGCCATCGCCGTGGCGTGGCTTGCCTATCTGGTTCCGTGGTTCCTGCGCAAGCGCGCCAATGAGGACGAGAAGACCGGTGTCGACCCCCGGATCGAGTTGCGCGGGGTGAAGATCATCCGCGACGTCGAAGCCGATGACGAGGACGAGGAAACCTCCCGGGTCAAGGCCGATGTGTCCACCCCGCTGACCCGCCGCGCCCTGGTGCACGAACTGCGCCGATCCGAAGCCGTCGCCGCCGCCCGCCGCCGGCACGTGCTGGTCTTCCTGATGGTGGTCACCACCGCGGTGGCCGTCGGGATCGTCGCCGGCTACCTGCTGTGGTGGTCGATCTTCATCCCGGTCGGGCTGCTGGTGGCCTTCCTGGTGGTTGCCCGCATCAGCGTCAAGGCGATGCGCACCAAACTCGACCGCCGCTACGAGCAGATCATGAACCGCGGCAACAACGAGTCGACGGTGCTGATCGGCCGCGAACAGGCCGCGGGCCCCAGTACCCCGAACGAGACCACCGAGCAGGGGGCGGACGAGCAGTCGGTGCCGGCGTCGCCGACCAGCGCCGGCAACGTGTGGGAGCCGCTGCCGGTGACCCGCCCGACCTACGTGTCGCGTCCGCTCGCCCCGCGCACCGTCCGCACCATCGACCTGTCATCGCCGGAGCTCACCGCGTCCCTGCGTCGGCCCAACGACCAGTTGCCGGTGACCGCCGAACCGCTGGGGGAGATCGCCGAGGACTCCTGCCCGATCGACCTGCGCCCGGCCGTGGGTGATTGAGGATTTGTCAGCGCCGCCGTCGGTGGTAACGTAGTCTGGTCGAAAGACATGGGGCTATGGCGCAGTTGGTAGCGCGTCTCGTTCGCAATGAGAAGGTCAGGGGTTCGAATCCC
>JAAYAO010000182.1 GCA_012719335.1 Propionibacterium sp.
GGGTCGCCACCGACGTCGCCGTCCGGCGGAGGTGGACAACACCAGGGCGGTGGCCAGCCCGAGGCCGAGGGCCCCGGCGCCACCGAGGGCGATGGCGATATTGCGCATGGTGGGGTCCGGCCGGGCCCGGTCGTCCGGGTCGGGGGCCGGGGTGCCCGGTGGTGGTGGGCCGGGTTCGGCCGGTTCGCGGGGCACCACCCCGGTCACCGCCCGTTGCGGGTTAACGATGCCGTGGCCGAGTTGTTTGTCCGGCACCGCCATCGGGGGCGGGTCGGCGGTCAGTTCCAACCGGGCCTGCACCTCGGCCGGGGTCAGGTCGGGGTTCTCCGACAACATCAGCGCGACCGTGCCGGTCACCTGCGGGGCCGCGAACGACGTGCCCGATTCGAGGGCGTAGGCCGCCCCGTACTCGGCCCCCGAGGGCCGCAGCACCGGTATCTCCACCCCGGGGGCCGACACCGACACCCGCAGGTCGCGGTGCCATTGCGACATCTCGTTGGGCAGATCCTGCTGGTTCGACATGCCCACCGCGATCACCCCGGGGTAGGCGGCCGGGTAGGGCAGGTCGGGGCTCGACCCGTTGTTGCCGGCGGCGGCGATCACCACGATGTCGTTGTCGATCGCCTCCGCGATCGCGGCCCGGTAGGCGGGGGTGTCGCTGCCCTGCTGGGAGATGTTGATGATGTCCACGTCGCGGCGGATCGCCTCGTGGATCGCCGCGATGGTCGGTTCCAGCGGTTCGAGTTCGGGTTCCCCCTCCTCGGGGTCCCACACGCTCACCTGCAGGGTGCGCATCGAGATGATCGTGGCGTCGGGGGCGATGCCGACCAGGTTGGTGTTCGGGTCGGTGTCGGGTTGGCCGACGATCAGGCCCACCACCGAGGTGCCGTGCGCACAGTCGTCCTTGCCCTCGTTCTTCTCCCGGTACTCGAAGCCGGCGAAGTTGAGGGTGGTGATGTCGGCACCCTCCAACATCGGCACCCCGGCGGTGTCCACCCCGGTGTCGAGCACCGCGATGGTGACCCCCTCACCGCGGGTGCGCGGCCAGACCTGTTCGGGTTGCACCCGGTCGACCTGCCAGGACGGGCCGGCCGGTTCGCTGGCCCAGTCGCGGCAGTTCGTGGTGTTGTACGGCTCCCCCGGCTCGACCGCCGAGGCCTCCAGCGGGGGCGCCAGCAGGCCCGCCCAGCCGACCGTCCCGGCCAGCAGGCCCGCACACAACCCGGCCCGGGCGCGACGCGACAGCACCGGCCTCATTCCTTCGGCGGCAGGTTCGCCGCCTGCACCAGCACCGCCCCGCCCCGGGTGACCAGGGTGCCGCGACCCGGCGGCAGCGGGGACGGTTTCACGTTGCCGAGCAGCGCACCCTCGTCCTTGGTGCCGCTCATGATCAGGCCGGGGTTCGCCCCGTCCTTCATCCGGGCCAGGATCTGGTCGGAGAACGCGGCCCGGCCGGCCCCACCCATACCGCGGGCGACGATGATGTGCAGGCCGATGTCCCCGGCCTGGGAGACCAGGTCGTAGAAGGGTTGCAGGGCGTTGCCCATGCTGGTGGCGACCAGTTCGTAGTCGTCGACGACGATGAACAGGTCCATGCCCTTCCACCACGACCGGTCGCGCAACTGCTGCTGGGTGACGTCGGGGCCGGGCAGTCGGCTGCGCACCGCGTCGGCGCAGTTCTTCATCAGGTCGGTGGCCGCGGTCTGGGAGGCGGCGTACCCGATCAGGTGTTCGTCGGGCACCGCCCCGAGCAGGGAGCGGCGGTAGTCGAGCAGCGCGATCCGGGCCTCGGACGGATTGAAGCGGCTGACGATGCCGGCCAGCATGGTGCGCAGCACGGTCGATTTGCCGCATTCGGGGGCGCCGTAGATCACGAAGTGTGGTTCGGTCATCGGCGACATCCACACCGGCGACAGTTCGAGTTCGTCGATCGCCCACGGGAAGCGACGGTCCTGGCCGTCCCAGACCACCGCCGGCAGTTCGTGGAAGGGCAGGTTGTCGGGCAGCAGGCGCACCGGGGCGGCGTGCGGGCCCGGCCAGGCACCGTTCACCGAGGCGACGAAGTGTTTCACCCCGTCGGAGATGTCCTCGGCCGATTCGACCGAGTCGATCCGGGGCAGGCCGATCAGCATGTGCAACCCGTCGGGTGACAGGCCCCGGCCGGGACGTCCGGCGGGCACCAGGGCGGCGAGCTTGCGGTTCAGCTCCGACTCGAAGGCGTCACCGAGTTTCAGTTCGATCCGGCTCTGCAACAGGTCGCGGATGCCGATTCGGAATTCCGACCACTTGTTGCTGGTGGCGACCACGTGGATGCCGAAGCCCAGGCCGCGGGCGGCGAGGTTGGTGATCTGCGATTCCATCTCCTCGAATTCCTGGCGCAGCGTCATCCAGCCGTCCACCACCAGAAACACGTCGGTCGGGAACCGGTCGGCCGGGATCGTCCCGTCGCGTCGGCCGCGCCGGTAGGTGGGCATCCCGTCGATGCCCTGCTCGCCGAAGGCGATTTCGCGGTTCTGCAGCAGGGAGGTGATCTCGGCGACGGTGCGGCGCACCTTGTCGACGTCCAGCCGGGAGCACACCGACCCGACGTGGGCCAGGTCGCGCAGCGAACCGATCGCGCCACCACCGAAGTCGAGGCAGTAGAAGCCGACCTCCTGCGGGGTGTGGGTCAACGCCATCCCGGCGATCAAGGCCCGCACCCCCATCGACTTGCCCGATTGCGGGCCGCCGACGATCGCCACATTGCCGCCGGCACCCGACACGTCCACCCACATCGGGTCGCGACGCTGCTGACGGGGCCGGTCGACCAGCGCCACCGGGGCCTGCAGGGAGCCATGTGTCCGGGGGTTCGCCACGGTCAGGCCGCGACCCTCGATCACCTGCAGTTCGCCGCCGATGAGTTGATCCATGGTGGGCGGGTCGTCCAACGGGGGCAGCCAGACCTGGTGGGCCGGCCAACCCTTGCCGCGGAGCCGGTCGACC
>JAAYAO010000183.1 GCA_012719335.1 Propionibacterium sp.
ACCGGCGGCATCATGATCCTGCACGGATCACTGGCGCCCGAGGGTGCGGTCGTGAAATCGGCGGGCTTCGACTCCGACGTGTTCGAGGGCACCGCAAGGGTTTTCGAGCGTGAGCGGGCGGCCCTCGATGCGCTGGAGGACGGCACGATCACCAACGGCGACGTCGTGGTGATCCGCTACGAGGGCCCGCGCGGCGGCCCCGGGATGCGGGAGATGCTCGCGATCACCGGCGCGATCAAGGGCGCCGGCCTCGGCAAGGACGTGATGCTGATCACCGACGGCCGGTTCTCCGGCGGCACCACCGGCCTCTGTGTCGGCCACATCGCCCCCGAAGCCCCCGAGGGCGGCCCGATCGCCCTCGTCCGCGACGGCGACCCGATCACCCTGAACGTGGCCGAGGGCACCCTCGACTTGGGCGTGGACGCGTCCGAACTCGACCGGCGTCGCCAGGAATGGACCGCACCGGCCCCGCCGCAGCGGGCCACCCGCGGGGTGCTGAAGAAGTACGCCGCGCTGGTCGGTTCGGCGAGCAAGGGAGCGATTCTCGACGCATGATCTCGCGATCCGATACCCCGGGCCGTTCGGTTGACAGGCCCGGGGTGGGGGCGAGAAGGTGAGCAGGTGTTCCGCAGCTTCGTAGTAGTCATACAGCGTGTCGCCTGAGCCGAAACCTCACCGACACGCTCCCTCGCCTGCCACCGGCAGCGGGGGGTTTTTCGTTTCACCGACAAGCTGACCAACACCGCCACTGACACACAGGAGGGATGGCGATGAGCGACACCGACGCGTCGACGACCATGACAGGGGCCCAGGCCCTGGTCACGTCCTTGGAGAAGTTGGGCGTCGATGTCGTATTCGGCATCCCCGGTGGTGCGGTCCTCCCGGCCTACGACCCGCTCTACGACTCCGAGGTGCGCCACATCCTGGTGCGTCACGAACAGGGCGCCGGCCACGCCGCCGAGGGGTACGCGCTGGCCACCGGACGGGTGGGGGTGTGCATCGCCACCTCCGGCCCCGGCGCCACCAACCTGGTCACCCCGATCATGGACGCCTACATGGACTCGGTGCCGATCGTGGCGATCACCGGCCAGGTCGGCAGTGCCTCGATCGGTACCGACGCCTTCCAGGAAGCCGACATCTCCGGCATCACCATGCCGATCACCAAACACAACTTCCTGATCAAGCGCGCCGAGGAGATCCCGGGCGCAATCAAGGAGGCCTTCCACATCGCCGCGACCGGACGTCCCGGGCCGGTGCTGGTCGACATCACCAAGGACGCGCTGCAGGACAGCGTCCCCTTCGTGTGGCCGGAGAAGCTGAACCTGCCCGGGTACCACCCGGTGACCCGTCCGCACCTGAAGCAGATCCGTGAAGCCGCCCGGCTGATCGGGGAGGCGATCCGTCCGGTGCTGTACGTGGGCGGCGGCGTGATCAAGGCGAAGGCCTGGGATCAGTTGCGTGAACTGGTCGAGATGACCGGTATTCCGGTGGTCACCACGCTGATGGCCCGCGGTGCGATCCCCGACACCCACCCGCTGAACTACGGCATGCCGGGAATGCACGGCACGGTGGCCGCGGTCGGTGCGCTGCAACGGTCCGACCTGCTGATCTCGCTGGGCGCCCGCTTCGACGACCGGGTGACCGGCCAACTGTCCACCTTCGCCCCGGAGGCGAAGGTGGTGCACGCCGACATCGACCCGGCCGAGATCTCGAAGAACCGGCTCGCCGATGTGCCGATCGTGGGCGATCTGGGTGAGGTGCTCACCGAACTGATCGAGGTGCTGCGCGGCCAGGAGATCACCCTGCCGGCGGCTTGGGTGACCTACCTCAACACCCTGCAGGAGCGGTACCCGACCGACCAGGGCGAGCCGCTCAGCGAGGAGGGCCTGCTCTCGCCGTCCTACGTGATCCGCCGGATCGGTGAGATCGCCGGCCCGGACGCCTACTACGCCGCCGGGGTGGGCCAGCACCAGATGTGGGCCGCGCACCTGCTGCCCTTCGAGAACCCCGCCAAGTGGTTGAACTCCGGTGGGGCCGGGACGATGGGCTACTGCGTGCCCGCGGCGATGGGCGCCAAGGTCGCCCAACCGGACGCGGTGGTGTGGGGCATCGACGGTGACGGGTGTTTCCAGATGACCAACCAGGAGCTGGTCACCTGTGCACTGGAGGGCATCCCGATCAAGATCGCGGTGATCAACAACGAATCGTTGGGCATGGTGCGTCAGTGGCAGACCCTGTTCTACGACGAGCGCTACTCCAACACCGACCTGCGCTCGACCTCGTGGCCCGATGTGCCGAAGCTGGCCGAGGCGATGGGCTGCGTCGGGTTGCGCGCCACCACCCCCGAGGACGTGGACCGGGTGCTGGAGGAAGCGATGGCGATCAACGACCGTCCGGTCGTGGTGGAGTTCCGGGTGTCGAAGGACGCCATGGTGTTCCCGATGGTGGCGGCCGGCACCAGCAACGACGCGATCCAAGTCGCGCGTGACCTCGCACCGGACTGGACAGACGAGGAGACCCTGTGATGACGACCCTGCGAGCCACCACCAACCAACACACCCTGAGCGTGCTGGTCAACGACAAGCCGGGCGTGCTGACCCGGGTCGCCGCGCTGTTCTCCCGCCGCGGCTTCAACATCCGCTCCCTGGCGGTGGGCCCCACCGAACACGAGGGCATCTCCCGGATCACCCTGGTCGCCGATGTCGACGACGGGGTGCTGGAGCAGTTGACCAAGCAGCTCAACAAATTGCTCGACGTGCTGAAGATCGTCGAGTTGGAATCCCACGCCGTGCGCCGTGAACTCATCCTGGTCAAGGTGCGCGCCGATCAGAACACCCGCGGGCAGCTCACCGAGATCGTCGAACTGTTCCGGGCCAAGGCCGTCGATGTCACCCCGGACTCGATGACCATCGAGGCCACCGGCAGCGAATCCAAACTGGATGCGCTGCTGACCATGCTCGAGCCGTATGGTGTTCGAGAACTCGTCCAGTCGGGCCTGGTCGCGCTGGGGCGCGGCTCGCGCTCGCTCACGGACCGTCCAGGACGCGAGCGCTCCCGCTCGAGCCGTTGAACCGCCACCACAACAACAAGGAGTTACCCGCCGTGGCAGCACAGATGTTTTACGACGACGACGCAGACCTGTCGATCATCCAGGGTCGCAATGTAGCCATCATCGGCTACGGCAGCCAGGGGCACGCCCACGCCCTGTCGCTGCGCGACTCCGGTGTCGACGTGCGCGTCGGCCTGCAGGAGGACAGCAAGTCGCGGGCCAAGGCCGAGGCCGAGGGCCTGCGGGTCGTCACGCCGGCGGAGGCCTGCGAGGAAGCCGACCTGATCATGGTGCTGGTGCCCGACCAGCACCAGCGCAAGCTCTACACCGAGGCCATCGAGCCGAACCTGGTGCCCGGCGATGCGCTGTTCTTCGCCCACGGCTTCAACATCCGCTTCGGCTACATCACCCCGCCCGAGGGTGTGGACGTGGCGATGGTCGCCCCGAAGGGCCCGGGCCACCTGGTGCGCCGCGAGTACGCCGAGGGACGGGGTGTGCCGGTGCTCGTCGCGGTGGAGAAGGATGCCACCGGCAACGCCTGGCCGCTGGCCCTGTCGTACGCCAAGGCGATCGGTGGGCTGCGTGCCGGTGGCATCAAGACCACCTTCCCGGAGGAGACCGAGACCGACTTGTTCGGTGAGCAGGCCGTCCTGTGTGGTGGCATGAGCGCCCTGGTGCAGGCCGGTTTCGAGACCCTGACCGATGCCGGTTACCAGCCCGAGGTCGCCTACTTCGAGTGCCTGCACGAGTTGAAGTTGATCGTCGACCTGATGTACGAGGGCGGCATCGCCAAGCAGCGCTGGAGCGTGTCGGACACTGCCGAGTACGGCGACTACGTCTCGGGCCCGCGGGTGATCAACGACTCGGTCAAGGCCGAGATGAAGGAAATCCTGGCCGATATCACCTCGGGCAAGTTCGCCGAACGTTTCGTCGCCGACCAGGACGCCGGCCGTCCGGAGTTCCTGGCGTTGCGTAAGCAGGGTGAGGAGCACCCGATCGAGGAGACCGGCCGTCAGTTGCGCGGTCTGATGGCCTGGGTCAAGGGTCACGACGACGACTACGTCGAGGGCACTGCGGCGCGCTGATCGGCGGTTCGGATCGTCGACGGCGAATCCCGGAACACGACCCGAGGGGCGGTATCTCCCGATGGAGGTGCCGCCCCAGGCGCGTCCCCGGCGGGATCTCAGTGGTGAGCGGCCCGTTCGAGTGCGGTCCGCAACACCGTGGCGACCGCGTCGGTGATCGCGGCCAGGGCGGCCTCGGCGGTGAACTCCACCGCACGGTGCCGGCCGTGCCCGGGCAGGTCGGGGGTGATCAGCCGCACATCGGGCAGCAGTGCGTGATACGCCGCCCATTGGCCGGCATCCCAGCGGGTGCCGGCGATCAGCACCAGGGACGGCAGGTCGCGGCCGGGTGTGCTGGTCACGTCAGCGCCAGAGAAAATCCATCCCCAGGACGGGGTCGGTCTCGCCCTCGGGAATACCGAGCACCAGGACGTAGCGGGTGCTCATCGATTCGGAGGCGAATTGGTCGTTGCCCATCACGCAGGGTTCGGCCATTCCTTCCGACATGCCCGGGGGCGGTAGATCGCTGCGGCAGTGGCCGTACAACTCGGCCAGATCGGCCTGGAACCAGCCCGCGTCGGAATGCGGGAACCGCACCCGGGCCACCAGGGTGGTGTTCGAACCGACCTGCAGGGTGCCGTCGATCACCTCGGTCTCTTCCGGGAAAGGAACCTCGAGGCGGGCGGACAATTCGGCCACGGTCAGCTCGGTGCAGGTGTCGGAGATCAGCCCGTTCTCACAGGTGCTGCCGTGTTCGTTGACGTAACTGAACCCGGGCACTCCCCATTCCCCGGCCCGGGTCAGCACGAACCACAGGCCCACGGCGGTCACCGCGATCATCAGGGTGAGCCCGATCAGCACCTCGCGCGTCCTGCGGCGCGCGCGTTGTTTGCTGTCGGTGGTGGCCATGGGTCAAGAATGCCATGAGCGGGGGAATCCCGCATCGGTCGCCGGTGGGTTGGACGGGTCCGACCGGGGGTGGACGCGGGTGGCCGCGACCCGGTACAGGGTGACGGGTTCCCTGCTGGAACACGCAACCGCGAAGGGTGGCCCGTCCCCTCCCGGCACGACCGTCCGGGTGCGAGGCCCCGAGGCCCGCCCCGCATCAGCCCCGGGAGGTGGGGGAGGCGGTGTTCAACTACGCACGCAGATCAGCACTGCCGCGTCATCGGCCACCCGTACCTCGGTGCTGGTCAGCCGGGCGTCGCCGAGCCAGGACTGACGCAGGGTGTCGACCCGGCCGTCCACCATCGGTGGCCAGCACTCGGCCGGCACGAAGTCGTCCAGCACGATGATGCCGCCGGGGGCGACCAGGGCCAGCACCTCGTCCAGACCGACTTCCCCGGCGATCTCACCGTCCATGAACACCAGCGAGAAGGGGCCGTGCTCGCCGAGGCTGGCCCAGTCGGCATTGATCACGTCGATCGGGTCGTCGGCGAACAGGTCCTGCACACCCTGGGCCAGGTCGGCGTTCACCTCGGCGGTGAGCACCTTGGTGCTGGCCGGGGCACCGGTGCGCAGCCAGGCCGCCCCCACCCCGCAGCCGGAGCCGCATTCGGCGATGGTGCCGGTGCTGGCGGCGGCCAGGGTGGCCAAGAGTCGTCCGGTTTCGCTGCGGGTGACCTGCAGGTAGCCCTGGGAAAGGGAATGCTTCAGTGCCCGCGTGACGATCTCGGGAGT
>JAAYAO010000184.1 GCA_012719335.1 Propionibacterium sp.
CGGGACGTGAAGCGGGCCCGCACCAGCGAACGGGTGCTCGGCCTGCAGTACGACCTGCTGGTCGATCAGGCGATGCGCGGCGACCGGCCGCTGCTCACCCGCGCGATCACCGACCTGGGCGACGGCGACTTCGAACGCGGGGTGCAACTGATGCGCCGCACCGCGACCATGCTGACCAGCGAGAGCGCCGAGAAGGTCGAGGGGGCGGAGAAGTTCGCCATCGCGATCGCCGAACGCGCCGCCCGTCCCGGCGGGGTGCTGGACGATCCGGTGCGCGATGCGATCGCCGAACTGGCCGCCGAGATCGATCGCGACAAGGTGCTCACCACCGTCGAACCCACCGTTGCCGAACGGTACGTCGCGGTCGATGTGGATCGGCTGCGGCAGGCCAGCAACTCGCTGACCGCGGCCTTCCTGGTCGACATGCACAGCCAGCGGCACCAGGCCGGCTCCTGAGCTTCGCGGACGGGGACTCGTCCGCTTCACCGGCCGGCCAGCCAAGGGGCACCCCGCCCGGCACGGTCGTCGAGCACTCGCCCGGGGCCCGTGTCCCGCGGGGTGATTCGTTGATTAGGCCGAATCGCATCCGGGGATATGGTGTACCGGTGAAGATCAAACTGACGCTGCTGCTCACCGCCCTGCTGGGCGCCTCCATGCTGGTGCGTCAACAGAACCGGCGGGTGCAGGCCGAGGCCGAGCTGTGGGCCGACGCCACCGACGAACTCAGCTGAGGTTCACTCCCGGCCCACCAGTTCGAGGGCTGCCCGCGGGTTGTCGGTGATGATCGCATCGACTCCCAGGTCGATCAGTTGCCGTTGCCGCTGCGGGTCGTTGACCGTCCAGGCATGTACCCGCATGTTGTGCCGCCGGGCCTGCTCCATCAACACCGGGGTGACCAGAATGTGTTCGGGGTGCACGGCCTGCAATGCGAAATCGCGGGCCCACTCCCAATCCACCGGCCCGTGGGTGAGCAGCCCGATCCGGGCCGTCGGAGCCAGGGCGCGCAGGTCACGCAGCGTGTAGCGGTTGAACGACGACCACCAGACCCGCTCGTGCAGCCCGGCATCGTCCACCAGCCGCAGGCAGGCCTCGGCCAAACCCGGCTGGGTGACCGCATCGGTTTTCAGCTCGATGTTGATGGTGAGGTCACCGGGGCCCAGCAGTTGCAGCACCTCGGCCAGGGTCGGAATGGGTTGCGGAGGGTCTCCCTGCGCCCGCCACCGGGTGACCTGTTCGAGGTGTGCCGCATGCACCGGCCCGGTGCCGGTGGTGGTGCGGTCGAAGGTCTCGTCGTGAATCACCAGGGGTGTTCCGTCGGCGAGCAGGTGCACGTCCAGCTCGATGCCGGCCGCGCCCGCCCGCGCCGCCCGGGCGAAGGCCAGCAGGGTGTTCTCCGGCGCCTCGACACTGGCACCCCGGTGTCCCCAGATCTCGGTCATGGCACCAGTGTGGCGCAGATCTGCGGCAAGCTCGGAGCCATGACCCCGTATGCAGTGCACTACCGCTACACCGACGACGTCGACTTCCGGATGGAGCTGCGCCCCGAACACCGCGACTTCCTGCTCGGGCTCGGCCCCGACCGGCTGCTGCTCGCCGCCGCCTACGACCCGGCCGAGGAACACGGCGGGCTGCTGATCATCGGCGGCGAGTCGGTCGAGGAGGTCGCCGAGCTGATGTCGGCCGACCCCTACCAACAGCGCGGCGTCGTCACCGACGTCCGGATCCGCACCTGGCAGCCGGCCATCGGCAGCGGCCTGTCGCTCTGAGCCGCCGGGTTGGAACGCTGGTTGAGCCGGGCTGATGCCGGCCGCTGGTTGAGCCGGTCCCTCGGGTTGGAACGCTGGTTGAGCCTGGCCGTTGTCGGACGCCGGTTGAGCTGGTTCCTGGGTTGGGACGCTGGTTGAGCCGCCCGCGTAGCGGGCGTGTCGAAACCCGGTGCCACTTCTGTGTAAATCCCGCGTCCTCGTCGGCGTGACCGAAACCTCGAGCCTGGGGCGAGCCACGACCATTATGGCTTCGAGGCCGCCCGGGCTTGAGACTTCAGTCATGGGCCCGTCCCTCCGGGCTGCGCACCCGCACCATCGGCCCCGGCCGTCTCGCACGCTGCTTGAGCTGGTTCCTGGGTTGGGACGCTGGTTGAGCTTGGCCGGTCTCGGACGCTGGTTGAGCCGTCCGCGTAGCGGGCGTGTCGAAACCCGGTGC
>JAAYAO010000019.1 GCA_012719335.1 Propionibacterium sp.
AGCCACTCCCCGAGCTGCCCCGACAGTGCCGACAGGTCCAGGAAGAAGTGCTCGGTCTCGACGAACTCGGGCACCTCACCGTTGATCCGGGAGCGCGGGTTCTTCAGGTCGATCGGGTCGAGCTGGTTGCCGCAGGCGTCGCACTGGTCACCGCGGGCTCCGTCGGCACCGCACAGCGGGCAGATGCCCTCGATGTACCGGTCGGGCAGGGTGCGTCCGGTGCTCGGCGAGATCGCACCCTTGGTCGGCTTGGCGACCACGTACCCGTTCTGGTGCAGCGCGGTGAACATGCCCTGCACGACCCGCCGGTGGTTCAGCGTGGTGGTGCGGGTGAACAGGTCGTAGGACAGGCCCAGACCCTGCAGGTCCTCCACGATGACGCGGTTGTACTTGTCGGCGAGTTCGCGGGTGGTGAGCCCCTCGTTCTCGGCCTGCACCGAGATCGGGGTGCCGTGTTCGTCGGTGCCGGAGACCATCAACACCTGGTGACCCGACATTCGCATGTACCGCGAATACAGATCCGAGGGCACACCGAAACCGGAAACATGCCCGATGTGGCGCGGCCCGTTGGCGTAGGGCCAGGCAACTGCGGTCAACACGCGTGAGGTCATGCGCACCAGCGTATCGCCGCGGGCCCGGTCTGCCGACTCGGCCGGGCGGGGCGGTCACCCCGGTCGGCGGACGCACATCTGCCCCTCACCCACCATGCCCGGCGTGCGGCGGCGGGGCGCCCGACCGAGAGGTGATTTCGGTACGGCCGGGCCGCCGCAGCGGTCAGAGACCGAATTGCTCGGCCAGCTCCACCCGTTGCGGCAGCGGCAGGAAGGCGTTGCGCAGGGCGTGGCGGGTGACCTGGCGGATGTCGTCCTCGGTCCAGTCGAACAGTTCGACCAGCAGGCCGAACTCGTCGGTGAGGGTGGTGTTCGACATCAGCCGGTTGTCGGTGTTCACCGTGACGGTGAAACCGAGCCGGTGAAACAGTTCGATCGGGTGCTCGGCCACCGACGGCACCGCCCCGGTTTGCACATTGGACGAGGGGCACAGTTCCAACGGAATCCCGGCGTCGCGCACATAGGCCGCGAGCCGGCCCAGCTCGACCGACCACGGGTCGCTGGACGCGGTGGCCGGTTGGCCGCCGACGGTGAGGTCCTCCAGCAGCCGCACCCCGTGGCCGATCCGGTGCGCGCCGCACTCGGCCAGGGCCAGTTGCACCGATTCGGGGCCGACCGCTTCACCGGCATGGATGGTGAACCGCATGTTGTTGCGGCGCAGCAGGTCGAAGGCGTCGCGGTGATTGGTGGGCGGGAACCCGATCTCGGCGCCGGCGATGTCGAAGCCGGCCACCGATTCGTCCCGCCAGCGCACCGCCAGTTCGGCGATCTCGACCGACCGGTCGGCGTGCCGCATCGCGGTCACCAGTTGGGTGGCGACGATGGTGTGGCCCTGCTCGTGGCAGGCGGCCATGCCTTCGGCCAGCCCGTCGCGGACGGCTTCGACGGTGTCGTCCGGACTCAGGCCACGTTGCAGGTGCTGTTCGGGAGCCCAGCGGGCCTCGGCGACCACCACCCCGTCGGCCGCGTTGTCCTCGACGAACTCGCGGGCCACCCGGCGCAGCGATTCGGCGGTCTGCATCACCGCCACGGTGTGGTCGAAGGTTTCCAGATACCGCTCCAGGGAGCCGGAGTCGGCGGCCTCGGCGAACCAGAGGCGCAACTCCTCGGGGTCGGTGCGCGGCAGTTCGTGGCCGACCTCGGCGGCGAGTTCGATCATCGTGGCCGGCCGCAGGCCACCATCGAGGTGGTCGTGCAGTGACACCTTGGGCAGTGCGCGGATCGCGTCGGCGGTCATACTCATCTGGTTCTCCTCATCGGGAAAGGTGGTCCGGCCCGAAACTGTGCGGCAACAACTCTTCCAGCCGCAGCACCCCGACGGGGGTGTCGATCTGCAGGGCCGGGCCGCCGTGTTCGAGCAACAGTTGCCGACACCGGCCGCACGGGGTGATCAGGTCACCGGACGCGTCGACACAGCAGAACGCGATCAGCCGTCCCCCACCACCGGCGACCAGGGACGAGACCAGCCCGCATTCGGCGCACAGGGTCAGCCCGTAGGACGCGTTCTCGACATTGCAGCCGACCACGACCCGGCCGTCGTCGACCAGCGCGGCCGCCCCGACCGGGTACTGCGAGTACGGCACATAGGCCCGGGTGGACGCCTCGACGGCCCGGGCCCGCAGCATCGCCCAGTCGGGCGTCACGAAACGCCCACCAGCCGCAGCACGGTGTCCAACCCGTGCACCGGGCCTCGGGTGCGCGGCAGAATCAGGGTGCGCACGCCCAGGGCGGCGGCGGCACCGTCCTCGGCCCACGAATCGCCGACCATCAGGGTCTGCAGCGGGTCGGCGCCCAGACCCTCCAGTGCGGCGGTGAAGATCCGCGGGTCGGGTTTCACCGCACCGACCTGCCACGACTGGGTGACCGAGTCCAGCATCCCGGCCAGGCCCTCCCGCACCAGGGCCGGGGTCAGGTCGACGCCGATGTTCGACAGCAACCCGACCCGGATCCCGGCCGTCCGCAGCGCGGTCAGGGTGGGCAGGGTGTCGTGATAAGCGATCCAGAAGTCGAGCATCGATTCCCACAGCGGCCGCACCAGGTCGGTCGGCAGGTCACCCACCGCGGCAAGTTCCCGGAACACCTTCCAGTGTTGATCGGCGCCGAGATCGCGGGTGTGCTGCGGGTCGATCCGGCGGCCGTGGGTCCACAACTCGTCCAGGAAGTCGACGATCTGCCGGTAGTGCTGTTCACCCAACCCGTCCTCGGGGGTGCCGGGTTTGCCGGCGTGGGCCCAGGCGCCGGCCAGCCAGGGCACGGGTTCGCCCTGGTCGACCAGGGTGGAGTGGAAGTCGAACAGCACCGCGGTGATCGGCTCAGGCATCGGTGCTCCCGAGCATCGCGCCGAGGTCGGCCGGGGTCAGCCCGACCAGGGTGTCGACGAAGGACCGGCGCGGCGCTTCGGGCACCGGTGCTCCCTCCGCATTGGGTACCGCCAGCACCCAGGCACCGGACGCGTTTCCGGCCCGAGCCCCCTTGGCGGTGTCCTCGATCACCAGGCACTCGGCCGGGTTCACCCCGAGCTTGTCGGCGGCCATCAGGTAGCCCTCCGGGTCGGGTTTGCCGCGGCTGACCGAATCGTTGCCGACGATCACCGAGAAGTAGGCCTTGGGCAGCCGGGAGGTCACCGCGGCCAGCACCCGGGTGTCGGCGGCCGACACCAGCCCCAGCGGGACGCCGGCCTCGTCCAGGGCGGCCAGCAGCTCGACCGCACCGGGCATGAACTCGAAACCGCCCTCGGTCAGCCGCTCCACCGCACGGACGGTGAGTCGTTCGCTGATCTCGGCGACGCTCAGATCGGTGCGTCCGGCGGCTCGGATCAGGATCTCCGCGGTGCCCTCCATCGAGGCACCCAAGGTTGCCGCGCGCACCTGGGCGGTGTGTTCACCGCCGATCTGGCGACACACCTCGCCTTCGATCTCCAACCACATCGGTTCGGTGTCGGCCAGGGTTCCATCGTTGTCGAACAGCACGGCAGCGGGGAGGGTCATGGCCCCATCGTGGCACATGGCAACGGCCCCGCCCGGCGAGGGGCGAGGCCGTCGTCGTGGACGTGCGATCAGTCCAGATTGAGAACCGTGCGCACCTCGGACTTGACCATCTTCAGCACCGTGCTGAACGCCTCCTCGGCGGAGTCGGCGGCCATCGCGGCTTCGGCCATCGCCTCGCATTCGGCCAGGGTGTGGCTGCGCAGCGCGTACCGGGCCTCGGTGGTGGCGCCGGTGGACATCGACAGCGAGGTGATGCCCATGCCCTTCAGCACCAGGGCCATCACCGGGTCCGCGGCGGATTCACCGCACACCCCGACGGGTCGGGCAAGTGCCTTACCCGCCTTGGCGGTGGCGGCCACCAACTGCAGGACGGCGGGTTGCCACCGGTCCAGCAGGTCCGACAGGGCGCCCTGCATCCGGTCGGTGGCCATCGTGTACTGGGCCAGGTCGTTGGTGCCGATCGAGCCGAAGTCGACCTCGGCGAGGATCGCCTCGGCCTTCAACGCCACCGCCGGTACCTCGACCATCACCCCGACCTTGCGGATCCCGGCCTTGCGGGCCTGCATCGCGAAGTCGGCCGCCTCCTGCTTGGTGGCGATCATCGGGGCCATCACCCACAGTTCGGTGTCGGGGGCGGCCTCCTGGGCGTTGGCCAGGGCCTCCAACTGGGTGGCCATCAGGTCGGGCAGGGTGCGCACCAACCGGTATCCACGCACGCCCAGGGCCGGGTTCTCCTCGACCTCCTGGTTGGCGAACTTCAGCGGCTTGTCGGCGCCCGCGTCCAGCGTTCGGACGACCACCTTGCGACCGGCGAAGGCCTTCAGCACCGCCGTGTAGGCCTCGGTCTGCTCCGCCACGGTCGGGGCGGTGCTCGCCGACAGGAAGAGCACCTCGGTGCGGAACAGGCCCACCCCCTCGACGGGCAGTTGGGCGGCCTTCTCGGCGTCCTCGACGGTGCCGATGTTGGCCAGCAACTGGATCGGCGACCCGTCGGCGGTGCCGCCCGGTTCGGTGTCGGCGGCCAGGGCTTCGAGCCGTTCGGCCCGGTCCCGGTAGCTCTGTTGCACCTTCTCGGACGGTTCGACCACGACCTCGTCGTGGCCGGCGTCGACCCCGACGATCACCCCTTCGACCAAGCCCAACGCCCCTTCGGCCCGCACCACGCAGGGCAGGCCGAGCTGGCGGGCGATGATCGCGGTGTGCGAGGTCGGGCCGCCCTCCTCGGTGACGATCGCCACGACCATGTTCAGGTCGAGGGCGGAGGTGTCGGCCGGGGACAGGTCGCGGGCCACGATCACGCTGGGTTCGGTGAGGGTGCCGACCCCGGGTTCGGCCTGGCCGGTGAGCCGGGCCACGGCGCGGTCGCGCACGCTCATCAGGTCGGTGACCCGTTCGGCCAGGTACCCGCCGGCGGCGGTGAACATGGACGCGAACTCCTGGGCCGCCTTGTCGATGGCGGTGGCCGGGCCCACGCCCGAGTCGATCGACGCCTCGGCCTTCTGCTTCAGCGACGAGTCGGCCGCCATCATCGCGGTCGCGGCCAGTACCTCCGACAGGGTGCCGGTGGTGTCCTGGGAACGTTGGGTGAACTCGGTGGCGATGCCGGTGAGCACCTCACCGAGTTGCTGCTTGGCGGCCTCCGGATCGGACGGGGCAGGCTCATCCTTGGGCGGGTTGGGTGCCGGGTGCACCTGAACCACCGGGCCGACAGCTGCCCCACTGCCGACCCCCACGCCGTGCAGCGTCTCGGCCATCAGGCGTCCAGGTTCGTTTCGATGACCTCGGCGAGCTTGGCCAAGACCTCATCGGCGTTGTCGCCGTCGGCGGTCAGGGTGACGGTGTCGCCGTGCTTGGCGCCCAGGGCCATCACCCCGAGGATGCTGGTGGCGTCGAGCGGATCGCCGCCGTCCTTGGAGATCTGGACGGGGATGCCGGCTTCCTGGGCTGCTTGGACGAACAACTGCGCCGGACGGGCGTGCAGGCCTGAGGTGGATGCAACGGTGGCGGTGACTTCAGCCATCAAACTCTCCCTTGAGGTACGCACCATGGTGCGAATACGTGAACAACCCGACCGAACGAGCCGGGTGCTACGACTTTACGCGTCGCCCCCGGACTAAATGCGTGGGGGTCAACGCACCTGACGGATCAGCGCTTCGGCGGCGTCGACGATGTAGAGCGTCTCCTGCTCCCAATTCGGTTCCTGACCCCGGTAGGGGCCGGTGGCCAGCGAGATGATCACCGCCGCGGCGCGCAACCGCAGTTCGGTGGGATCGACCCGGGTGTCGAAGACCGGCACCCAGCGGGCCAGCAGATCCTGCACCCGGGCGGCCTGTTCGGGGTTCATCCGTTGGATGGTGGACAGATGTGCGACCAGGCAGGCGAGGTCGTCGGCGCGGCGGCCCGGCCCGGCGGTGTCGACGTCCAGCAGCCCGACGATGCCTCCGCCGGCGACGTGAATCTGCCCCTCGTGGTAGTCGCCGTGGGTCGGCTCGTGCCCCAACGGGATGCCGTGCAGGCCCTCGCGGATCTGCCGGGCCATCCAGCGCAGCCGCTTCTCCAGGCTCGGCATCGCCTGCAGCACCATCGTGGTGTAGTGGTCGACCGCGTCCGACCAGGGTGGGCGGCGTTCCAACTGGGCGATGCTGGGCGGCATCGCGTCCAGCACCCCGATGAGTTGTTCGGCGGTGCAGGGGGGTTGCGGGTCGAACACCGCCCGGGCCAGCGGACGTCCGGGCAGTTCGGCGAGCACCAGCAGGAAGTCGTTGGTGGTGGCGGCCACCGGCGGGGCCGGCACTCCGGCCTGCAGCAGCAACTGGTGGCGCTGCAGGACGACCGGGAACAGGTGTTCGCGCAGCACCTTGACGTAGAAGGTGGTGCGCCGCTCCCCCTGCGTCACCGTGGCCCGCAGCACGGCTCGCCGGCGGGGCCGGTAGCCGATCATCTGCAGGTCCATCTGTTCGGGGCCGACCGGGCCGCCGAGCACCCGGTGTTCGGTCAGGATCGCGGCCATTTGTTCGGGGTAGGCGGCCCGGGCCAGGCCGGGCAGGTCGGGATCCTTCGGGTACAGCCAGACCGCCACGGATCGTTCCCCGTCGGCGAAGATCCGGGCCTGCCCGTCGTTACCGGCCGGGCCCGACCGGCGCGCGCTCACCCCGAGCAGCTCCTCGCGGGTGCCGTAGGGCCATTCGACGACCGCCGAATAGGTGGCGGTGGTGGAGCGCTGCGGATGGGCGTCGACGTGTTGCATCTCCCACGAGGTCAATCGGCCGCCCTCGTGCTCGACCGCGGCGGTCAACAGGGGCTCGATACCGGGTGAGGTCAACAGTTTCGATCCATCCGGATCCGCCGAGGCGGGGATCGAGAAGGGCCGAGACATGGCGGTATTCAAGCACGCCCTCAGTCGGTGTCGGTGGATACCTCGCCACGTCGCATCCGGAAGCGGGCCGCCCGGCGTCCGTCCATTTCGATCACCGCCCACTGCACCTGTTTGGACACCTCGGGGTCGACGCTGCTGGTCAGGGTGACCTCCACCTCGTCGCCCAGGGCCGGCAGCCTGCCCTGGTGTGCCATGAACCAGCCGGCCACGGTGTCGTAGGGGCCCTCCTCGAGCACCAACTGGTACTGGTCGGCGAAGTCCTCCAGGCTGGTCAGCCCGTCCACTTCGAGGGTGCCGTCGGTGGGCAGGACGATCGGAGCGGTCGGTTCGTCGTATTCGTCGGTGATGTCGCCGACGAGTTCCTCGACCAGGTCCTCCATCGTGACGATGCCGGCGGTGCCGCCGTATTCGTCGCGGACGATCGCCAGGTGCGCCGAGCGGCGGCGCATGTCGGCCAGCGCGAACAGCACCCGCACCGTCATCGGCAGGTTCAACACCGGACGCACCAGGTCGGCCACCGGTACGGATCGGTCGGCCACCTCGGGGTCGAAGAGATCCCGGACGTGGACGAAACCGATCACGTCGTCGGCCGATTCACCGGTCACCGGGTAGCGCGAATGCGGGGCGCCGCGCACCTCGCGCACCGCCTTGTAGGCGGGCAGATCACCGGAGAGGAATTGCACCTCGGTGCGCGGCACCATCACCTCGCGCAGGCTGCGTTCCCCGGCGTCGAAGACGTCGTCCAGGATGCGCCGTTCCTCGTCCCCGAGGGTTTGTGACCCGCTCAGCATGGCGCGGATCTCCTCATCGGTGACCTCCTCGCGGGAGGCGTTCGGGTCGCCGCCGAGCAGGCGCACCACCAGGTTGGTGGAGATGCCCAGGAACCAGATCACCGGACGGGCCAGCCGGGCCAGGCCGTCCACCATCGGGCCGAGCACCAGCGAGAAGCTCTCGGCCCGCTGCATCGCCAACCGTTTGGCGGTCAGTTCGCCCAGCACGATCGAGACGTAGGAGATCGCGACGGTGACCAACACCAGGGCGACGGTGTCGGCGATCCCGGCCGGCACCCCGATCCGTTCCAGACCCGGGGCGAGGTCGTTGGCCAGGGTGGCGCCACCGAAGGCCGCCGACAGGAAGCCCATCAGGGTGACGCCGATCTGCACCGCGGAGAGGAACAGGTTCGGGTCCTCGGTGATCCGCTGGATCGCCCGGCCGCGTTTGCCCTTGGTGGCGAGCTGTTTGACCTGACTCTCGCGCAGCGACACCAGGGCCAGCTCCGCCGCGGCGAACACGCCCCCGATCAGCACGAACAGCAGGATCAGGGCGATGTTGCCGATCACCTCACCCATCGCGGGTCTCCGGGCTCAACAACCATGGTCGGGGACGGGGGCCGCAGCCCCCCGCGTCTGTGGCAATCGGTCACGCCTCACAGAATAAGGCAACCGGCTGCCCCACGCATTGTTCAGCGCAGGGACGGGCACCCGGGCCGTCCGGTTCACCCGGAAGTGGGTGCCGCGAGGGGTTTCGACACGGCCGCTGCGCGGCCTGCTCAACCACCGTGAGCGACCCGTCGGGCGGGGGCATCGACCCGACGCCGCGCGGCCTGCTCAACCACCGTGGGCAGTCCATCGGGCGAGGGCATCGACCCGACGCTGCGCGGCCTGCTCAACCACCGTGGAGACGCCCCGGGGATCAAGCCGATTCCGACTCAACCACCGTGAGCGCGGCCCGGATCACTCGGTGGCTTCGGTTTCGGCTTCCGCCTCGGCCTCGGGTTCGCCGTCCTGTTCGGCCTGCTCCTGTTCGAGGGCTTCGCGTTCGGCGCGGCGCACCTCGTCCTCAGTGTCGGTGGTGTCCTCGATCTTGTGATGGTTCTCGTTGGCCATCGGGGGTGCCTGCAGCACCGCCACCGACCAGGCGTGCACCTCGTAGGAACCCTCGACCTTGTGGGTGCCGACCGGCCACCAGTTGCCGTCGGCCTCGGCCCACGGCCCGGTGTCGATCACCTGCCACCAGACCCCGGACACCGGCAGGGTGAACCGGTGCGGCACCGCGTCCATGTTGACCAGCACCAGGAAGCTGTCGGCACCCATGCCCTGGCCGTCCACCAGGAAGGCCACCGCGCGCTGTCCCTCGGCCGGGCCCTCCTTGCCGTCCAGGCCGGCGAACAGGTAGGTCACGTCGGAGTTGCCGAGCACCGCGTCACCCCAACGGGCCACCCGCAGCGCCGACTGGTCACGTCGCAGCCGGGCCACCCGGGCGGCGAACCCGAGCAGCGGGTTGACCCCTTCGGGGGCGTCCATGGTGCCCAGGATGTCGTAGTAGGAGTACTTGCCGTCGGGGTCGACCGGCAGCTTGCCGGGGGCGTTGGACGCGGCCTGTTCCCAGTTGTTCCAGAACCCGATGGTGTCCAGGCACCAGGGGTTGTTGTTGCCGTTCTGGCTGCGGCCGTATTCGTCGCCGGAGACCACCATCGGCACGCCGCGGGAGAAGAACAGCAGGGTCCAGAAGTTGCGCCAGCGGGTGCGCCGCAGCCCCTTGTCGCCACCGGAATCCCAGGACAGGTTGTCGTCCGAACCACCGTCGGAGGGCCCGAAGGGGAAGGGTTGCAGGTTGTCCTTGGTGTTGAACGAGACCAGGTCCATCATGGTGAACCCGTCGTGGGCGGTGACGAAGTTGATCGACTTCTGCGGGCCGCCCTGGTCGTTGAAGTTCAGCCAGTCGCCGTTGATCATGTCCATGAACTCGTGGGTGTTGCCCTCGCCCTTGGCGAAGCGGCGCAACACGTCGCGGTAACGACCGTTCCACTCACCCCAGCCGGCCGGGAAGTTGCCGACCTCGTAGCCCCACAGGTCCCAGGCCTCGGCGACCACCGAGACGTGCTTCTCGTCGGCCAGGTCGCGGATCGCCACCAGCAGCGGGTGGTCGTTGAAGAACTGCTTCTGGGCGTCCCAGTCCTCCCGGTCGGCGTTGTCGGGTTTGCGACCCAGCACGGTGGCCAGGTCGAACCGGAAGCCGTCCACACCCATCTCGTCGGCCCAGTAGGCCAGCGAGTCGAGCACCAGTTGCCGGGTCGACCCGCGGGAGAAGTTGACCTGGTTGGACGAACCGGTCGCCCCGTCCACGATGCCGTGTTCGGCGGTCATCACGTAGGTGTCCGCGGCGGCGAAACCACCCAGGCTGACGAAGCCGGCGGTGTCGACGTCGCCCCAGTTGCCGCCCTCACCGGTGTGGTTGAACACCACGTCGATCCACACCTCGACGTCGGCGTCGTGGAAGGCGCGCACCATTTCCTTGAACTCGCGGGTCGGCCCGCCCGGGGACTTGTCGGCGGCGTACTGCCGGTTCGGGGCGAAGTAGGCCAGGGTCTGGTAGGCCCAGTGGTTCGTGCCGCCCGACTCCTCGGTGTTCTCGGCATCGTTGGTTTCCTGCACCGGCAGGAACTCGATCGTATTGACCCCCAGCGCCCGCAGATAGGGAGCCATCAGGGCCGCACCGGCGTAGGTGCCGAGCAGCTCCTCGGGAACGTTCACCACGTCCTGGAAACCGGGCACCTCGCCGATCAGGTCGTGCAGCTTCATCGTGGACGGGTGCGCGGTCAGGTTGCGCAGGTGCGCCTCGTACACCATCTGGTCCTGCGAGCGCAGCATCGGACGACGGCCGGTGTCGGTGTCGTCGGCCAGCACGATGCCCTTCGGCACAATCCGGCCGGTGTCGTACTCGCGGCGCGGCCGACCGTGGTAATCCTGCCCGCCGGTGCCGAAGGCGCCCGCGTCCAGGCCGGCGTCCTCGATCGCCGACGACTCCAGGTTGTGGGTCAGTTCTCGGGTGTAGGGGTCGAACAGCACCTTGTTCGGGTTGAACCGGTCGCCGTCCTCGGTCAGGTCGGAGATGAACCCGGCGGCGGAATTGCCGCGCTGCCAGGCCTCGTCCACCGGCCAGTTCGCACCCCAGCAGCGGAAGCCGTACAGGGTGCCGGGGCCCATACCGGTGAACCGGCCGCGCCAGATGCCGTTCTCGCCGAGTTGCAGGTCCGCCTCGGACGAGGCGTCGGCACCGATCGCCTCGGGGTAGATCTCCAACAACACGCGGGTGGCGTTCGGGGCGTGGACGGCGACGGTGGTCGTTTCCGACTCCGCATCCCAGAGTGCACCCAGGGGCCAGTCGGCCTCCGACCAGGATTCCGAGTCCACTGCTTGCAACGAAGTTTCGGGCATGGGGCATATCTTCTCCCTTTCGAGTGAACGTTGGGAAATCGACAAACGCGTCCCTTCGAAATCCGGTTGCCGGAGCCGGTTTCCCGCCAGCACACTGGGGCGCATGTGCGACTGGCGGGAGCGAGTACCGGTATTGGACGACGGCGTGGTGACCCTGCGGGCTCCGGAGGCCCGGGATGTGGGGGCGATCGTCGAATGGGCCCGGGACCCCGACACCCTGCGGTGGACCACGATCCCCGACCCCGAGGGCGGGTACGGGCCGACCGACGCCCACGGCTTCCTCGACGAGATGGTGGCCCCGGGGTGGCGCAGCGGCCGGACGCTGACCTGGGTGATCGAGGCCGAACGGGACGGCCGGCGGCAGGCCTGCGGCACGATCGACCTGCGCGCCGACGGTGACCTGCTCGGCCCCGAATCCGACCGTCCGCGGGAGACCTCGGTGGGGTACGTGCTGCACCCGGCCGTCCGGGGTCGCGGGCTGACCGTCCGGGCGCTGCGGCTGCTGCTGGAGCACGGCTTCGACACCCTCGGGGTGAGCGTGATCCGGTGGCAGGCCGGGGTGGGCAATGACGCCTCCTGGCGGGTCGCCGCCCGGGTGGGTTTCACCTTCGAGGGGGTGGGACGGCGGGCCGGCATGCTGGGCGGTGAGCCGGTCGACATGTGGCAGGCCTCGATCCTGGCCGGCGACCCGCGCGAACCCAACCCGCACCCGGTGACCCCGGGATACCCCCAGCAACCTCCTGTTGCGGCCGGGTAGCTGCGATGATGTCGGGCATGGTTGTCCCGACTGTGCCGTTGTTCGTCCCCGCGTGGTGCCGGGGGCGTCGATGACCGGCAACCCGCCGTGGCGCGGCGCGGTGCGGACGCTCGGGTCGCGCCGGGTGGACTACGCCCGCGAGATCCACACGATGGCGATCGTGAACCGCACCCCGGATTCGTTCCACGACCGGGGTGCCACCGCGTCCCTGACCGCGGCGGTGGACGCGGGGGTGCGGGCGGTGGACGCCGGGGCCGATTGGGTCGACATCGGGGGGATCCCGTTCTCCCCCGACACCCCGCTGATCAGTGCCGGGGAGGAGACCGACCGGGTGCTGCCGGTGGTCACCGGGTTGCTCGCCGAACGGGACACGATCGTGGCGGTGGACACTTGGCGCGCCGAGGTGGGGGCGGCCTGTGTGACCGCCGGTGCGGCGGTGCTGAACGACACCTCCGGCTTGGCCGACCCGGACATGGCCCGGCTGGCCGCCGACACCGGCGCCCAGTTGGTGATCTGCCATTCGTTGGCCGAACCGCACACCCACCTGCGCCGTCCGCATTACGACGATGTGGTGGACGAGGTGCGCGCGTTCCTGACCGACCGGGTCGAGCTGGCCCTGTCGCTGGGGGTGGGCGAGGAGCAGATCATCGTCGACCCGGGCCCGGACCTGAACAAGACCACCCGGCACACCCTGGAGTTGTTCCGGCGTTTCGCCGAGATCACCGCGTTGGGTTTCCCGACCCTGGTGGCGGTGTCGAACAAGGATGTGATCGGTGAAACCCTCGACCGGCCCCGCGGCGAGCGGCTGCCCGGTTCGATCGCGGCCGCGACCTGGTGCCTGGCCGCGGGCGGTTCGATCCTGCGGGTCCACGACGTGGTCGCCGGGGTTGATACCGTGCGAATG
>JAAYAO010000185.1 GCA_012719335.1 Propionibacterium sp.
CCCCCGTCCTGCTGGGTGCCGGCACCCCGGCCGTCACCGATTTCGGCGTCGCCACCCTGGCCGACGCCCCCCGTTTCACCCTGCACGGGCTGACTCGCCTCGGCGACGATGTGCGTGCCGACTACCGACCCGTCCAGGAGGCCGTCTGATGTTCACCGGAATCGTCGAGGAGTTGGGGGAGGTCGTCGAGATCACCCAGGGAGCCGATTCGGCGGTGTTGCGGATTCGTGGCCCGGTGGTGGTCGCCGATGCCGAGCACGGCGCGTCAATCGCCTGCAACGGGGTGTGTCTGACCGTGGTCGAGTTCGACCGGGAAACGTTCACCGTCGACGTGATGGGTGAATCCTTGCGGCGCAGTTCGCTGGGTGCCCTGCAGCCGGGTTCACCGATCAACCTGGAGCGCGCGATGGCGGCCTCGGGGCGGTTCGGCGGGCACATCGTGCAGGGCCACGTGGACGGGGTGGGCCGGATCGTGGCCCGGGAACCGGCCGACCGGTGGGAGGTGGTGACCATCTCGTTGCCACCCGAACTGGCCCGGTACGTGGTCGAGAAGGGCTCGATCACCGTGGACGGGGTGTCGTTGACGGTCAGCGGGGTGAGCGAGCCGGGCGCGGCCGAGCCGTGGTTCGCGATCTCGCTGATTCCGACCACCCTGGAGCTGACCACCCTGGGTACGAAGACGGTCGGTGACCCGGTGAACCTGGAGGTGGACGTGTTGGCCAAGTACGTCGAACGGCTGACCGCCCGGGAAGGAGACCGGTGATGAGTTTCGCCACGATCGAGGACGCCCTGGCGGCGCTGCGGGCGGGCCGTCCGGTGTTGGTGCTGGACGATCAGGACCGGGAGAACGAGGGCGATGTGGTGCTCGCCGCCGAAACCCTGACCGACCGGTGGTTGGGGTGGACGGTGCGGTACTCCTCGGGATACCTGTGCGCCCCGATGCCCGACGAGATCGCCGACCGGCTGCAACTGCCGCTGATGGTGGAACGCAACGAGGACGAGCTGCGCACCGCCTACACGGTCAGCGTGGACGCCGCCGAGGGGGTCGGCACCGGCATTTCGGCCGCCGACCGGGCCCGCACCGTCCGGCTGCTGGGTGACCCGAACACCAAGCCCACCGACCTGGTGCGACCAGGCCACATTCTGCCGTTGCGGGCCCGGGCCGGTGGGGTGTTGAAGCGACGCGGCCACACCGAGGCAACCGTCGACCTGTGCCGGTTGGCGGGTCTGAACCGGTCGGGGCGATCGGTGAACTGGTGCACGACGACGGGTCGATGATGCGCACCCCCGACGTGTTGGCCCTGGGGGCGGAGTTCGACCTGCCCGTCATCACGATCGAGGATCTGGTGCGGTACCGGTTGGTGACCGACCGGGTGGAGCGGTCGGCCGAGACCCGGTTGCCCACCCCGCACGGCACCTTCACCATCGTGGGCTACCGCGATCTGGTCACCGATGCCGAGCATGTGGCGCTGGTCTCCCCCGCCGGCCTGCACAACGAACCGGGCGCCGCGGTGCCGGTACGGGTGCATTCGGAATGTCTGACCGGGGATGTGTTCGGGTCGTTGCGCTGTGACTGCGGCCCGCAGCTCGACCGGGCGATGGCGGTGATCGCCGAGCGCGGCGGTGTGGTGGTGTACCTGCGCGGCCACGAGGGCCGCGGGGTGGGGCTGCTGGCCAAGCTGCGGGCCTACCACCTGCAGGACGACGGCCTGGACACCGTCGATGCCCAGGTCAGCCTGGGCCTGCCGATCGATGACCGCGAGTACGGGGCGGCGACCGCGATCCTGCGGGATCTGGAGGTGCGCCGGATCACCCTGTTGACCAACAACCCGATCAAGGCGAATGCGTTGACCGCCGGTGGGGTGGAGTTGGCCGGGGTGGAGCCGTTGCAGGTGCCGGCGAACCCGGCCAACGAGTTCTATCTGAAGACCAAACGTGACCGGATGGGTCACACGATCATGCAGGAGCTGTGAAATGGCCGGACACGGTGCCCCCGAACTGACGCTGCGGGCCGAGGGCCTGCGGGTGGCGGTGATCGCCGCCCAGTGGCACACCGAGGTGATGGACGGGCTGTTGGACGGCGCCCTGCGCGGGGTGGCCGAGGCCGGCGCCGACGCGACCGTGGTGCGGGTGCCGGGAGCCTTCGAACTGCCGGTGGCCTGTGCCCGGCTGGCGGAGAAGTTCGATGTACTGGTGGCCCTCGGCGTGGTGATCCGCGGCGGTACCCCGCACTTCGACTACGTCTGCGCCGCCGCCACCGACGGCATCACCGAGGTGGCG
>JAAYAO010000186.1 GCA_012719335.1 Propionibacterium sp.
AAACGCCCGAAGGCCGGCCCCGCGATGTGGGGCCGGCCTTCGGCGTTGTGGGTGTTGTGCCCGCTGGTTTCGACACGGCGCTGTGCGCCTGCTCAACCGACGCGGACGGGCGCCGGCGTCGGTTGAGCTTGTCGAAACCAGCCGGCGCTCAGGTCAACTGGCTTCGGAGTTCGACTCGGCGGTGGCGTTCGGGTCGAGCCGGATCACACCGTAGGTGTAGCCCTTGCGCTTGTAGGCGCAGCTCGCCAGACCGGTGTCGGCATCGTGGAACAGGTAGAAGTCGTGCCCGACCAGTTCCATCTGGTCCAGGGCCTGGGCGAGGGTCATCGGCACCTGCGGGAAGGTCTTCTCCCGCACCACCAGGGGGCCATCCCCCTCGACCTCGATGCCGGCGACGTTGCGCTTGCCATTCTCCTCCTCCTCATGGGGTTCCGGCGACGGCTCCAGCGGCAGATCGGCCAGGGCGGCGGTCGCCTGTCGCAGGCCCTGCGGGGAACGCTGACCGCGGTGCACCTTGCGACGGTCCGCGGCGCGGCGCAACTGGGTGCGCAACCGGTCCATGGCGTGTTCGAAAGCGGCCATCTTGTCGTCGGCGGTGGCTTCGGCCCGCACCAGCGGACCCTTGCTGTGCAGCGTGATTTCCACCCGAGATCCCTCATCGGGATTCCGCTTGTTGCCGTACGCGGAGACTTGCACCTCGATCCGGATCACCCGATCGCGCAGGCGTTCCACCTTGCTGATCTTGTCCATCACATGATCGCGGAACTCGTCCGACACGGTGCAGTGGCGACCGGTCACGAGAACGTCCATCTCAACCTCCAGGGGGTCGTAGCAACAAACGGCGCAGCCCCGCGCTCCCGGTCGACCGACGGTCGAGGTGGAAGCTACTCGGCTGCGCCATACATCAACATTAGTACGGAGTGGATTCACCCCGGCGTCACCCCCTGCCCCCCGCGTGTTTGCCTGTCACACGACTGTCACACGGGCCCGGCAGCCCTTACTCGGCTGTAACAGAGCCACAATCGTTTCGACATGGACGCACCGGAGAGTTGTCGCCATGACATACCTCGAACTCGATACCGGCGACACCGCCTGGGTGTTGATCAGCGCCGCGCTGGTGCTGATGATGACCGTGCCTGCATTGGCCCTGTTCTACGGGGGCATGACCCGCGCCAAAGGCGTCCTCAACATGATGATGATGAGCTTCATCTCCCTGGCCACCATCGGTGTGCTGTGGGTGCTGTTCGGTTACGGACTCACCTTCGGTAACTCGGTCGGCGGGCTCGGCTTGCTCGGTGACCCGAGCGGCTTCATCGGGTTGGGCGCGCTGATGAATCCCGAGGCGATGACGGGCACCATTCCCACGATGTCCTTCGTGGCGTTCCAAGCCGCCTTCGCGATCATCGCCACCGCGCTGATCTCGGGTGCGGTGGCCGATCGGATGAAGTTCAGCGCCTGGGTGGTCTTCTCGGTGCTGTGGGCGATCGTGGTGTACTTCCCGGTGGCTCACTGGGTGTTCAACTTCTCCGACGACACCGGGCACGTGGGTGGCTGGATCGCGAACCGGATCGAGGCCCTCGACTTCGCCGGTGGCACCGCCATTCACATCAACGCCGGTGCCGCCGCCCTGGCACTGGTGTTGGTGCTCGGCAAGCGGCAGGGCTTCGGACGCGAACCGATGCGTCCGCACAACCTGCCCGCGGTGATGACCGGCGCCGCCCTGCTGTTCATCGGCTGGTTCGGTTTCAACGCCGGCTCGGCGCTGGGCGCGAACACCTTGGCCGCGGTGGCCTTCGTGAACACGGTCGCGGCCACCGCCGCCGCCGTGATCGGCTGGCTGGTCGTGGAACGGATCCGCGACGGGCACGCCACCTCCCTGGGTGCGGCCTCCGGCATCGTCGCCGGTCTGGTCGGCATCACCCCGGCCGCCAACTCGGTCAGCCCGCTGGGGGCGATCGGTCTCGGTGTCGTGGTCGGTGCCCTGTGCGCCCTGGCCGTGGGTCTGAAGTACCGGCTCGGGTATGACGACTCCCTCGACGTGGTCGGGGTGCACCTGGTCGGTGGCCTGGTCGGCACCATCCTGATCGGCTTCCTGGCCGACCCGGCCTCCCCCGCCGGTGTGGCCGGCCTCTTCTTCGGCGGTGGTTTCGATCAACTGTGGCGTCAGGTCGTGGGCGCGGTCGCGGTGCTGGTGTTCTCCTTCGTCGTGTCGCTGATCCTGGCCAAGGTGCTCGACCTGGTGATGGGCCTGCGCGTCGATGCCGACGCCGAACGGGCCGGTATCGACCTGACCGAACACGCCGAGGCCGGTTACGACCTCAACCCGATCGGTGGACGGCTCGGTGGCGCCGGCTCCGCCCTCGCCACCGCCGCCACCACCCCGGTCGACGTCGCTCCCGATGTCGCCCCGCAGACCGAAGGAGCAGATCAGTGAAGCTCATCACCGCCATCATCAAGCCCCATCAACTCGACCAGGTCAAGGACGCCCTGGAACGCTTCGGAATCTCCGGCATGACGCTCTCCGAAGCCTCCGGTTACGGCCGGCAGAAGGGCCACAGCGAGGTCTACCGCGGGGCGGAGTACACCGTCGATTTCGTTCCCAAGGTGCGCTTGGAGGTGCTGGTCGACGATCTGGATGCCGAGAACGTGATCAACCTGATCGTCGGTCAGGCCCGCACCGGACGCATCGGTGACGGCAAGGTGTGGTCGGTACCGGTCGATGACGTGGTGCGGGTGCGTACCGGTGACCGGGGCACCGACGCCCTGTAACGACACGCCATGACCACCATCGCGACCCTTCGAGCCGCACGGCTCACCCGGGCCGGTGCCGAGGAGTTCACCGCTCCCGGCGCCGGCCCGCGCCGTCGTGCCGCACTCACCGAACTGACCAGGATGGCTCTGCAGGCCCTGTGGACCGAGATCGCCGGTGACCCGGACGGCGTCGCGCTCGCCTGCACCGGCAGCCTCGCCCGCGGCGACACCGGCCCCCTGGGTGATCTGGACCTGATCGTGGTGCATCACCGCCGCAGCGACGCCGAACCGGCCCGGATCGCCGAACGCCTGTGGTACCCGCTGTGGGATTGCGGGCTGGGCCTGGATCACGCCATGCGGTCGGTGACCGAATGCCGCCGGGTCGCGGCCGCCGACCTGAACGTCACCACCGCATTGCTCGACATCGGCCACATCGCCGGCGACCCCCGAGTGGTCGACCACGTCCGCGCCGATCTGGCCGAGGACTGGCGCAAGCACTCCCGGGCCCGACTGCCCGAACTGATCGAGGCGGTCACCGAACGACACCACCGGGCCGGTGACCTGGCCCAACTGCTCGCCCCCGACCTGAAGGAATCCCGCGGCGGGCTGCGCGACATGACGGTGCTGCGTGCCCTGGCGGTGTCCTGGTTGACCGACCGGCCACACGGACGCATCGACACCGCCCACGGCGAACTGTTGGACGTGCGGGACGCGGTGCAGATGCTCACCGAACGTCCCCGCAACCTGCTCACCCAGGCCGACCAAGCCGATGTGGCCCGCATGCTGGGCGACGCGGATGCCGACGCCCTGCTCACCCGGGTGTCGCTGGCCGCCCGCACCATCGCCAACGGCCTGGACGCCACCATGCGCCGGGCCCGCCAATCCCAGCAGCAACGCCGCCGTCTGCGCGGGCCCCGGCGCCCCGAGTTGCGGCCCGTCGGCGACGGCATCTTCACCCACGACAGCGAACTGGTGTTGGGGCCGCGCACCGATCGCACCGACGCCCTGCTGCCGCTGCGGTTGGCGACCCACGCCGACGCCGGCACCCCGATCTCGCCGGTCACCTTGACCAACCTGGCCCGGGACACCCCGGCGATCCCCGTCCCGTGGCCGGCCGAGGCGCGGCACCTGCTGCTGCACCTGCTGGGCAGTGGCCCGGGCCTGGTGGCGATCTGGGAGGACCTCGACCAGGCCGGGCTGGTCACCCGGTGGTTACCGGAGTGGGAGCCGGTGCGCTCCCGGCCCCAACGCAACCCCTGGCACCGCCACACCGTCGACCGGCACAGCATCGAGGCCGTCGCCCTGGCCGGCACCCTGACCGGCCGGAGCCCGAACCCGGCGGTGTTGTTGGTGGCGACTCTGTTGCACGACATCGGCAAGCTCCCCGGCAGCACCGACCACAGCCTGGACGGGGCGCCGATCGCCCGCCGGGTCGCGACGCGCTGGGGCTTCCGCCCGGCCGAGGTCGACGACATCGAGGTGCTGGTGCGCGAGCACCTCACCCTGGCCCGGCTCGCCACCACCCGCGACCCGGACGACCCGGCCACCGGTGACGAACTGTTGGCCGCGGTGGGTCACCGTCCGGATCTGGTGCGGCAGTTGGCGCTGTTGACCGAGGCGGACGCCCGGGCCGCCGGAACGGGCACCTGGACGCCGTGGCGCGCGGAGTTGATCGGCACCCTGGCCCGTCGTGCCGAGGCCGCGGGCGCCGGCCGGGCCGCCACCGAATCGGGAGTCGACATCTGTCGATCCTGAGCCGGGCGGTGTTTAGAATCCCGGCCAGGAGGTGTCGACATGACCGAGGCGGAACAGCGCGCACACGAGAATCTGGGCCCGGTGGTCCGGCAATGGCAGACCCGAAAACTGAGTTCATCGCTGCAGTTGCTGGTGATCGGCGCCGCGTTGTGCGTGGGCGGCATCCTGTTCGGCAAATGGGCCATCGAGACCGACGCCACGGTGCCCGGGTTGCGGGCGATTCTGATCGGCTCGATCCTCGGCGGGGCGGTGCTGGCCCTGGTGGGTTTTCTGCGCACCCTGATGGGCAACCGCCGGATCGCGGTACACGAACGCGGTGTTGCCGAGTACAAAGGGGCGAACCTGGCCGGGGAATACCCGTTCGCGACCCACCGTCCCGTGGTCAACTGGACCGGCAGCGATGGTTCGTTGTCGATGGTCGAGTCGGTGCGCGACGGCACCACCCGCATCCTGAACGCCGACGGCAACCACCTCAAGGAGATGATTCCGCTGGTCACCTCGATGGCTGAGGAGCAACAACTCGAACCCGACCGGGCCACCCTGGCCGCCGGTGGGTCGACGCACCACTTCACCGTCGAACTGACCCCCACCGTGTTGCGCCACTACGGGATCAAGTTGACCGGTGAGAACCCCCTGCTGGCCGAGATCCCCCTGGACACGATCACCGGGGTGAGCATTGTCGGTGCCGACGTGCACCGCGCCCTGCAGATTCAGCACGCCGCCGGTCAGGTGCTACCGATTCCGACGAGCCTGGTGGGCAGCCCGAACGTGGTGGTGCAGTTGCTGCGCGAGCGGATGGGCGGCACCGGCGGTCAACTCTGAGCGCTCCGACGTGGGGTGTCGGCGATCACCGCGGCGGCTGCCACGCGCGCCCCGGCGGTGCACAGCACCCGGTGTGCCTCGCTCAGGGTGGCTCCGGTGGTGACGATGTCGTCGACCAGCAGCACGTGGCCGTCCCGCGGCGGGGTTCGCAGCCGAAAGGCCCCGGCGACGTTGCTGTGCCGCTCGGCCACCCCCAGCCCGGTCTGATCCCGTAGCCGGCGCCGACCGGTCAGGGCCCGCCACGGACGGGCGTCCACCCCGGCACGGCGCAAACCCCGGGCGGCCTCGGCGGCCAGCGCGGCGGTCACGTCCATCCCGCGCCGACGTACCGCACCCGGGGTGGACGGCATCGGCACCAGCCACCATCGTCCGGGGTGGTCGGTGGCCATCAGGGCGGCCGCCGCGGCGAGCATCAGCCGCTCCCCCAGCACCCGCCGCAACCCCCACGCCTGGCGCTCCTTCCAGGCCTCCAGTACCCGACGGGCGGTTTCGTCGTAACTGCCGGCCGAGAACACCGGCAGCGTGTCGTGGTCGACCTCGCACACCCCGCGCGCGCCCAGCAGACTGCGACAGGCCCGACACAAACCGGCGCCGGGGCGTTCACAGCCCGGGCAGGTCGCGCCCAGAATCAGATCGGCGGCGGCCTGCCACCACTGCTGCACAGCCATCAACCCGGGTAGGCGATGGCGCCCAGACCCTCGACCATCCGCGGCCACCGGAACTGGTCCTCGTACCGCCACACCGTGCCGTCGGAGGACAGCATCATCACCCGCGGGTCGATCCGCCGTGGTGAGGTGGCCAGGGACACCGCATTCCAGTTGTCCGGTTGCCCCACCAACTGCCAGGTCGCCCCGGCCTGATCCAAGGTGTACGGCTTGGCCGGAACATCGGGGCCCTCCGCCACCAACACCATCATCATGGTGGGCCCGGTCCAACCGACATCGGCGATCTCCACCTCGGCCTTGGCCCCGGTGAACGGCAGTGCCTGCCAGCCGTCCAACAGCACCCGGTCGGTGCGGGTGATGCGGGCGATCAGCAGTTCGTCCCCGCCGTCGTCGGTGCGATGCACCACGGCCGCCCGCAGACCGTCGGGTGAGACCCGGATCCGCGAGATCGGGCCCGCCCCCGAGGTGTCGACCACCTGGGGTTCACCGTCGACGAACACGATCAACTGTTGTTCGCCGGCCACCGTGGCGACCACCCACAACTCGTTGAAGCGGGTGTATTGGGGCCGTCCCAGGTCGGTCACGTCGGTGAGCAGGGTGGTGGTCGTGCCCTCCCCCAGCGGCGCCGACCGTAACACGGTGCGGTCATCGCTGACCATCGCCGCCTGGTCGCCCAGTTGGCTGATGCCGAAGGCGTCGAGTCGTCCGATGCTGCCGGCCGGACCGTTCACCGGTTGCAGCCGCACCTGACCGTCGTTCTCGGTGACCCGGCCCACCCCGATGTCGTCGCTGCCGTACAGGTCGGTGCGCTGCGTGCTCGGGATCGGGTCCAGCACCTTGTAGGCGTCGATCGGCACCACCCCGTCGCTGTTCTGTTCCCGCACCGCGAAGGCCTGCCCGGCGTTCAGGATGCGCACCCCGGTGATGCTCGGAGACAGTTGGCTCAGCGTCCAGGTGATCTGGGCCGCCAACCGGCTGCGGCCGTTCTCGTCCAGGCGCCCGATGGATTCCGACAGGGACACCTCGACGACTCCCGCATCATCCACCGGCGCCGCGACGCTCAACTCGGTGCCGGTGGGCACCGCGGTGACGACCACCGGTGACAACCATTCGGTGGGCCCGGCCAACAGGCGCCGGATCACCGTGGTGGTGGCGCTGCCGGTGGGCAGGTAGATCGGGTCGGGCACCAGGGTGCGGTAGGAGGGGTCGAAGAAGTACAGGTCGACGCGTTGGTAGAACCGTTTGAACAGGTACTCGGGAATCAGCAAACCCTGCGGCGGGGTGTCGATGCGCCATTCCCCGTCCACCTGCACCAGGCCGAAGTCGATGTCGATGGTCGCCGCCGAGGTGCGGTAGCCCCCGTCCGCGGCGACCGAACCGACCTTGGGGGCCCGCAGCCGCACCCTGTCACCGGCCTCGATGATCGGGTAACCGTCGGCGTAGATCTGCACCCCGTCCTCGGGGTGCCAGGCGGCCCCGGCCCGGTCGGTCAGGTACTGGCGGGCCACGTCGTACCCGCCGCGGTAGCTGGCCATGGCGTGCAGGTAGCCCTCGACGATGGTGGTCGGGTCGGCGCCCGGGGCGGGTGGTTCCGGGGCGATCTCGACGTTGTCGGGTTCGGCCGGGCCCGGTGTGCCGCCGGGCACGACCGGCCCGGACGTGGGCACCGTGACGCAGCCGGTGACGATCAGCCCGATCAGCACCAGCAGCACACCCAGCAGGCGTCCATGTTTCGTCATTGTCCGCTCCCGTCCAGGTGTGGTTGGTAGTCGCGCGGCATCACCGGCAGTGGTGAGACCTCCACGATGCCACCCTGGGTGCGCGGCAGCGTCAAGCGGAACTGGGCGCCCTGGCCGGGGCGTCCCCAGGCGTTCAGCCAGCCGCCGTGCAGGCGGGCGTCCTCCATCGAGATCGCCAAGCCGAGGCCCGACCCGCCCAGGGTGCGGGCCCGGGCGGTGTCCCCACGCCAGAACCGGTGGAAGACCTGGGTGACCTGGTTGGCCTGGAAGCCGACCCCGTGGTCGCGCACCGCGATCGCCACCCCGCGTTCGTCGCCGGCCACGTACACATCGATGGGTTTCTGTTCGCCGTGCTCGATCGCGTTGCTGATCAGGTTGCGCAGAATCCGTCGCACCCGCCGGGGATCGACCTCGGCGGTGACCGGCCCGGTGACCTGCAGACTGATCGGGGTGTTGTGTCGTTCGGCCAGCCCCGACAGGGCGTCGATCTCGGTCTGGGTCAGGTCGGCCAGGTCGATGGGTTCGGCCGCCAGCACCGCGGCTCCGGCGTCGAAGCGGCTGATCTCCAGCAGATCGTCCAGCAACGATTGGAACCGCTCCACCTCGTCGTGCAGCAGCTCGGCCGAACGGGCCATCAACGGGGGAAACTCGTCGCGGGAGTCGTAGAGCATCTCCGAG
>JAAYAO010000187.1 GCA_012719335.1 Propionibacterium sp.
GCAGGTGAGATCTGATGGCGAACAAGACCGCCACTGCCGCCGAGTTGCGCGACCTGAGCAAGGCTGCGTTGAACGAGAAGGTGGCCGAGTTGAAGGCCGAACTGTTCACGCTCCGTTTCCAGGCGGCGACCGGCCAGCTGGAGTCCTCGGCCCGCCTGCGCCAGGTCCGCAAGGACATCGCGCGGATTTACACCGTGTTGCAGGAACGTCACCTCAACATCGTCCCCGACCCCGATGAGGAGGCCTGAGCATGAGCGAATCCACCCAGGATGTGGCCGCCGAGGCCACCGAGCGCGTTCAGCGCAAGGTACGCACCGGTTACGTGGTCAGCGACAAGATGGACAAGACGATCGTCGTGGCCGTCGAGGACCGCAAGAAGCACCCGCTGTACGGCAAGGTCATGCGCACCACCGTGCGGCTGAAGGCTCATGACGAGAGCAACGAAGCCGGCATCGGCGACCGCGTGCGGATCATGGAGACCCGGCCATTGTCGGCGACCAAGCGTTGGCGCCTGCTCACCATCGTCGAAAAGGCCAAGTAAGCGCCCACTACATATCCGACCGAGGGGTCGTCCGGTTTTCCGGGCGACCCCTCGGTCGTTCTCCTGGAATGCTCATGTTCTCCGGGAATTTTCAACGGTGGCCCGGGAACATCGGCTTATGATCCGATGGGGCATTGCCAGCACTGTCGACGAGGCGAGAAGGGAAGCCTGCATGGGGCACCGCAGCCGGGATTTCGTGGGTCGGCAGGACGAACTACAGCAATTGCGAAAAGCGTTCGAGATCGCGGGTGCCATGGTGACGCTGAAGTCTCTCGACGCGCAGCAGGTGAAAGGGGGTTATGGCGCGATTGACCTGATGTGGCCCGGGCAGCGCGGCAACACGACCGGAATGCCTTTCCATCCCAACCTTCGGGTCCGATGGTGGGAGAACTGGTCGATGCTGATGAACCTGGTCGTGCGTGCGGGCTTCGCCCTGCTCATGCTGGCCGCATTGAGCCGCGTAACCAGAACCGTTGTGGGTCGGGTCTGGGAATGGGGCGGGATTCCACGGCGGCATGCAGCAGCGGCCGGCTGATGGTGCTGGAAGCCGAGTACCACCACAGGGTCGCGTTGACACGCCGGTCGGCGGAGCCCCACCGGCGTGCGGTATCGCCGATCCGCGCGGCGATCCAGGCCGGATCGGACATGTCGGTGACCCGGTGGCCACGATCGGGGCCGGTCATGCCAACCCCCGCACGATCAACCGTGCCCCGTCAGCGTCGGTGACCAGCTTTCCGCGAATGCCGAAGACGTCGCCGAGCACGGTCTCGGTCAGCACGTCGGCGGGTGGGCCGGCGGCGGCGACGGTGCCGTGGTGCAACACGATGAGTTCGTCGCAGGTTTCGGCCGCCAGCCGCAGGTCGTGCACCGTCAACAGTACGGTGTGCCCGCTGCGTGCGCGCCGGCGCAGCTGGCGCAGCACACTGAGCTGGTGGTGCAGATCGAGGTGGTTGGTCGGCTCGTCCAGCAGCAGGATGCTCGCTCGGGTACTCAACGCCCGGGCCAACGAAACCCGCTGCCGTTCCCCACCCGACAGTTCGGACACATCGCGATCGGCCAGCGCCGCCAGGCCGACTTCGGTGAGCGATTCCTCGACGATCAACCGGTCTTCGGCGGTGTCGTTGGCGTACCACCGCCGGTGCGGGGTGCGCCCCAGGGCAACTGCATCACGCACGGTCAGCCCCGAGGTGGGGCTGGGTTCTTGCACCGCCACCCCGAGCCGACGGGCGAGCTCACGCCGTGGCAGAGCATCCATCGGATCACCGCCGAGCCACAGTTCACCGGCATCGGGACGCAGGGCGCGATAACACGCCCGCAGGACGGTGGTCTTGCCCGACCCATTGGGCCCGACCAGGCCGATCATCGAGGATGGTTCGGCCTGCA
>JAAYAO010000020.1 GCA_012719335.1 Propionibacterium sp.
ACATACGAAGGCAACAGCTTCCCCCCACCGCAACGGATTATGCCGACCTCACCAGACAGGGAAAGGCTTCCCACAAGCACCGACATCCGACACATCGACATAACCAGGACCTCGGCATAAAAGGCATTATGCCGACATCTGCATAATCCCTTCCACGTCGTCCGGCTGGCCGGCGATGCGCTCGACCAGTGCCGACGCCGGGTCCAACAGACCCTGCACGGTCACCGCGGCCGCGCTTCTGATCCGCTGTACCGGGCACGACGGATGCTGCACACCGGCCTGGACCTGCTCACCCCCAGGCAGAAGACACGGTTGGAGGCCCTGTTCGCCGGCGACGACCACGTCGAGGTCGAGACCACCTGGGGCATCTACCAGAAGATGATCGCCGCCTACCGAGAACCCGACAAGGCCAAGGGCAAGACCCTCATGCAAGCCGTCATCGACGCGATCGGCAGTGGCGTCCCCGGCGCCCTGACCGAGGTCACCACCCTCGGCCGCACCCTGAAGAAGCGGGCCGCCGACATCCTCGCCTACTTCGACCGACCCGGCACGTCAAACGGGCCCACCGAAGCCCTCAACGGCCGGCTCGAACACCTCCGCGGCAGCGCCCTCGGCTTCCGGAACCTCACTCACTACATCGCGCGCAGCCTGCTTGAGACCGGCGGCTTCAGACCCCGACTACACCGTGGATTGTGATGAGCCGGTTTTCTGCCAGGTTCATGGGACCACTTGGATTGCCAGTCATGGGACCACCCGGCGTGTCTTGCTGGGGGGTCCTGGGTCGGCTCGTTGGATCGCCGTGTCGGTGTCACCGGTACGGAGGTCTACGGGCGTGGGATTCAGGGAGGTCAGTGTGGTTGAGGTCAGGGAAGTGCTCCGCGGGTGGCTCGAAGGGTCAGGTTTGCGGAGGGTCGCCGAACGGGCGGGGGTGGACCGCAAGACGGCTCGCCGCTACGTCGCCGCCGCACAGGAGGCCGGTCTGCAACGGGACGCGGGGTTCGCGGCGGTCGATGACGAGCTGGTCGCCTTGGTGGTGTCGGCGGTGCGCCCGGCCCGCCCGAACGGGCACGGGATGGCGTGGGAAGCCCTCGAAGCCCGCCAGGAGCAGATCGCGGCGTGGCTCAAGGGCGACGGCAAGGACGCCAAGCCGCTGTCGGTGGTGAAGGTCCACGAACTGCTGGCGCGGCAGGGGTGTGTGGTGCCGTACCGAACGTTGCACCGGTTCGCCGCCGAACGGTGCGGGTTCCGCGCGAAGACCACCACGGTGCGGGTCGCCGACGGCGAGCCGGGGGTGGAGCTGCAGGTCGACTTCGGCCACCTGGGCTACCTGACCGGCGAGGACGGTCGCACCCAGCCCCGCTCGCCGAGGGAGAGTGCGCTGACGTAGTCGGCGGCAGGGTCGTAGCCAGGTCGGAGCCAGCCCTCAACCAGAAAGACGAGCACGAAGAGTGACGGGCCGATGACGCCGGCCAACCCGCCGATGCGTCCGGTCATGCCGTCATTCTCGCTCAGCCGGGGTTGTCGAGGGTGGGGAACATGGCCAGCTTGAGTCGGGTCCGTTCTACGGCTTGGTGTCGGTGGGCGTTTCGGGGTACCAGTTATGTGCCATCGCTCAGTCCTCCAGCATCAGCCGGCTGACCGGACGGAACGAGATCACCTGGGCCTCACCCGCGTCTTGGGTGTGCCCGAGGTGGGCTCACCGGCCCCGAGCCGAGTGGGCGGCGTCGAGGCGACGATGTCGTCATGGCTATCAGAACCGTTCCAAAGGCTGGTTCGCACCGAGGCTGCACTCCTGAAGGGACCTGACATGGACGCCACGAGGCCCCCCGTCTCCCTGAAGTACGCGGTGGTCGAGCGGGAGCGCCGCTACCTGGTGAGCGGATTGCCTGAGGGCGCCCTCCAGGTGAAGGACATCGTCGACCGTTACGTGATGGGCACTCGCCTGCGACTCCGTGAGGTGCGGGATGCCGACGGAACCGTG
>JAAYAO010000188.1 GCA_012719335.1 Propionibacterium sp.
ATCCGGGGTCTGCACCGGGGCGGCACGCTCGATGATGAACGGGGGCGACTGGCCCTTCGCCGGTTCTCCGACATGGTGATCGAAACGGTCGCGGTGTCCACCCTGTTCGCGCCGATGTGGAGCATGCGACACAACATCAGCGGATACGACGCAGCCTACGTCGCCCTTGCCCTGATGCTGGAATGCCCGCTGGTGACCTGTGACCGACGACTGACCCATGCCGCGCCCCGAGGCGTACAGGTTCACATCGTGGGTGGCGACCAGTCGGCGCGCGCAGGTTGAGCAGTGCGGTCCTCACGCCGGTTGAGCTTGTCGAAACCAGCGTGAGGGTGCCACGCCCGTCCTGCTGTGCCAGATCCCGGATCAGCCAGTTGCGGCGTCCCGCCAGGCGACGAGTTTGCGCAACGGGGTCAGGTCGTAGTCCGGGCCGCCGATGCCGACGGTGAACAGGCGGGTGCCGACCTCGTGGGCCGCGTCGGCGGCACGTTCGATGTCCTTCTCGCCGACGCCGGCCGAGCGTTCGATCTCGTGCGGGTCGCGACCCACTTTCGCGCACCAGTCGTCGAGCACCGCATTCTTGTGGCGCAGGGTGTCCGCGTCGCCGAAGGAGTGCCAGATCTGGGCGTGTTCGGCCACGATCCGCAGGGTCTTCTTCTCCCCGCCGCCACCGATCAGGATCGGGATCGACCGGGTCGGGGCCGGGTTGAGTTGGGCCAACCGGTCGACGATCAGGGGCAGATCCCGGTCGAGGTCGTCCAGCCGGCTGCCCGCCGTCCCGAACTCGTAGCCGTACTCCTGGTAGTCCTTCTCGAACCATCCCGAACCGATCCCGAGAATCAGCCGGCCCTCGCCGGCACGGGCCGAGATGTGGTCGACGGTTCTGGCCATGTCGGCGAGCAGTTGCGGGTTGCGGTACGAGTTGCAGGTCACCAGCGCGCCGATCTCGACCCGTTCGGTGGCTTCGGCCCAGGCCCCGAGCATCGTCCAGCACTCGAAGTGCTTGCCCTCGGGGTCGCCGTAGAGCGGGTAGAAGTGGTCCCAGTTGAAGACGATGTCGGCGCCGATCTGCTCGGCCTCGGCGACCGCGCCCCGGATCGTGTCGTAATCGGCATGTTGGGGCTGGAGTTGTACCCCGACCCGGATGGGCCGATTGTCGGGTGTGGTCATGGTGTTCTCCTCGGGAATCGGCACCGGATGCAGCGGGGCGCGACCACCAGAAGATGATCGCGCCCCGGCAACGGGTGCGGTGGGGTCAGGAAGCGAGCTTGCCGCCGATTTCCACGACGCGACGGGTCATGTGTGCCAGGGCGTTGATGGTCGCCTCGTCCAGTTCGTTCTGATTCTCCGGCCCGGTGATATGCGAAACACCGTAGGGATTGCCGTCCACGAACTTCAGGCCGTCGGTGTAGCCGGGAGCGACGATGACGCCGCCGAAGTGCATCACCATCTGGTAGATGTGATGCAGGGTGGTCTCCTGACCACCGTGCGCGGTCTGCGAGCTGGTGAAGGCGGCGTAGGCCTTGTTCGCCAGCTTGCCCTGTGCCCACAGCCCACCAAGGGTGTCGATGAACATCTCGAAGGAGCCGGCCACGTTGGCGTAGCGGGTCGGTGAACCGAAGATCACCGCATCGGCCCACACGATGTCGTCACCGGTCGCGGCCGGCAGATCCTTGGTGGCCTCGTAGTTGCTGCGCCAGGCGGGGTTTTCGGCGAACACCGACGGGTCGACCTGTTCGGCGACGTGCCGCACGCGCACCTCGGCACCGGCGTCCTGAGCGAACTTCTCGATATGTTCGGCCATCTTCGTGCCGTGGCCGGTGGC
>JAAYAO010000189.1 GCA_012719335.1 Propionibacterium sp.
AGCACCGAGGTGAACACCTCGCCGGAGCCCGGGATGTCGTCGATCGGGCTGGGCTCGGCGGTTGCGGGCATGTTGTCGTCCCACTCGTCGTTGTCGGCGACGGCGAACACCCCCGAGGCGCGGGTGAAGTTCTCCCGGCCCTGGCCGGGGGCCGCCTGCGACCAGAAGTCGGGGGTGGTGAACGACCAGCCGCGCCATTCCTCGACGCCCTTGCCGGCCATCGAGTCGAGGTTGGTGATCGACCACCCTTCGGGGGTGGTGTGGGTGAAGCCGAGCAGGTCGGCGGGCAGATGGGTCTCGTGGACCCGGGGGCGCAGCTGATCGCTGAGCCCGTCGAAGTTCTCGCTGAACACGGTGGCGGCCGACGCCGAGGGCGCGGACCACACGAGGGGAGCTGCAATCATCGCTCCCACAGCGACCGCGCTCAGTGCGCGGCGGGCGATGCTGGACATGCCTGACACCTCTTTCCGTTGCTGGGTTGGTGAGCACCAGACAATCGGCCGAGGTCCAACTCCACCTCCGGCGGCAGATGACCTGGGCGTGACGTTTGGGGGAACGGTGTGGCCAAACCCGCGCCAGATCCGTTCCGGCTACACCTGTCCGACACCGTGCGGTCTTCGTGGCACCCGACTTGGCCACCAACCCGCTGCTGCAAACCGCCTCGTTTCGGGTCGTTATCCGATATGCGAGGTCAAGGGCCGGAAAGAAGGCGGTTTGCAGCAGCGGGTGGCCACGCCGGACACGAAAAAGCGCGGCGGCCCCGAAACGGGACCGCCGCGCAACCGGGCGAGCAGGGTCAGCGGCGCTGCTCGCGGTAGTAGTTCACCAATGCCTGGGTCGAGGCATCCTGACGCTCCAGGGCCTCGGTGTCGCCACCGACCGCCGGAGTGATCTGCAGGGCGAGCTGCTTACCCAGCTCGACACCCCACTGGTCGAAGGAGTCGATGCCCCAGACGATGCCCTGCACGAAGGTGATGTGCTCGTACAGCGCGATCAGGGCACCCACGGTGCGCGGATCGAGCTCGGCGGCCATGATCGAGGTGGTCGGCCGGTTGCCGGGGAAGGTGCGGGCGCTGACAATCTCCTCGGCCACCCCGTCGGCACGCACCTCGTCGGCGGTCTTGCCGAAGGCCAGCGCGGCGGTCTGGGCGAAGAAGTTGGCCAGGAACAGTTCGTGCACGTCGGCGTCACCGTCGGTGATCGCGTGCGCCGGGTTGGCAACCGCGATGAAGTCGGCCGGCACCAACCGAGTGCCCTGATGGATCAACTGGTAGAAGGCGTGCTGACCGTTGGTGCCCGGTTCACCCCAGAACACCTCGCCGGTGTGGGTGACCACCGGGCTGCCGTCCCAGCGCACCGACTTGCCGTTCGACTCCATGGTGAGCTGCTGCAGGTAGGCCGGGAAGCGGTGCAGATACTGCGCGTAGGGCAGCACGGCATGGGTTTCGGCGCCGAAGAAGTTGACGTACCAAATGTTCAGCATGCCCATCAGCAGCGGGACGTTCTCGGCCGGGTCGGCCTCGGCGAAGTGCTTGTCCATCCGGTGGAAGCCGTCGAGGAACTCGGCGAACCGCTCCGGGCCCAGGTACACCGCGAGCACGGTGCCGACGGCCGAATCGACCGAGTACCGGCCGCCCACCCATTCCCAGAAACCGAAGGCGTTGTTCGGGTCGATGCCGAAGTCGGCGACCTTGTCCAGTGCGGTGGAGACGGCCACGAAGTGCTTCGAGATCGCCTCGGCCTCGTTGCCGTCGTTGAGCACCCCGCTGTGCCGCAGTTCGCGCAGCAGCCACTGGCGTGCCATCCGGGCGTTGGTCAGGGTCTCCAGGGTGGTGAAGGTCTTGGAGGCCACCACGAACAGGGTGGTTTCCGGGTCGAGCCCGAAGGTCTTCTCGAACACATCGGTGGGGTCGATGTTGGAGATGAAGCGGCATTCCAGGCCGAGCTGCCCGTACGGCTTGAGCGCCTCGTAGACCATCACCGGGCCGAGGTCGGAGCCCCCGATGCCGATGTTGACCACCGTGTTGATCGGACGTCCGGTGATGCCCAGCCACTCCCCCGACCGCACCCGGCGGGCGAAGTCGTAGATCTTCTCCAGTTCGGCGTGCACCTGGTCGACCACGTTGGTGCCCTCGACCTCGAGGGTGTCCCCCTTCGGACGGCGCAGCGCGGTGTGCAGCACCGACCGGTTCTCGGTGACGTTGATCCGGTCACCGCGGTACATCGCGTCCCGCATCTCCGGCACCCGCACCTCGCGGGCGAGGTCGACCAGCGCCTCGACGATCTCGGTGTTGATCAGGTTCTTCGACAGGTCGACATGCAGGCCCGCGGCCGAATGGGTCAGGTCGGCGACCCGGTTCGGGTCGTCGGCGAACCATTGACGCAGATCGGGGACGAGCGCGGACTTCAGTTCGGTCAAACGCGCCCATGCGGCGGTGGTGGTGGGATCAACAGGAGCAGCCATGGCCACATGCTAGTGCGCCGGGTTCGGCCGGTTTCAGGCACGTCCCCGTGCCCCGCCGTGACCCCGTCCGGGCACCGGCTGCCAGACTGGACGCAACCGAACCCAGCAGGAGGTGGTCGATGAGTCACCCGGAACGCAGTGCCCGTGCCCGCTCCGAGGAGGAGACGATGCGGCCGCTGGCGGTCGGTTCGGAATCGGAGTTCCGGGTCGACCTGGAGCGGTTGCGCTTCGCCCCGTCCTTCGCCCGGCTGGCCGAGGTGACCCAGGTGGTGACCTCGGGAGCCACCGGCGGCGTGGTGCACAACCGGATGACCCACTCGATCAAGGTCACCGCGGTGGCCCGGGCGATCGCGGTACATCTGTTGCGCACCAAGGACGCGGCGCTTCTGGACGAGATGGGCGGGCTGCACCACGTGGTCGCCCAGGCCGCCGCGGTTGCCCATGACGTCGGCCACCCGCCGTTCGGGCATCTGGGTGAGCGGGTGCTCGACCGGCTCGGCCGGGAGCATTTCGGACTCGGTGACGGCTACGAGGGCAACGCCCAGTCGTTTCGGCTGATCACCGAGTTGGAGGTGCACGGCCCCGGCAGCGACGGGCTGAACCTGACCGCCGCGGTGCGTGCCTCGATCCTGAAGTACCCGTGGGGACGACAGGTCGTCCCGTCCCCGCATCCCAGCGAGTGGCTGACCATGCCGCGTGGCGCCGGGCCCGGCGAGGCCCCCGGATCGACCAAGTTCAACGCCTACCTGCCCGACCTGACCGAGCTGATCGAGGTGCGCGAGGCGTTCCCGATGGTTCCCCCGGGCCGGCAAACCCTGGAATGTGCGGTGATGGATCTGGCCGACGACATCGCCTACTCGTTGCACGACCTGGAGGACTTCCACCGCTCCGGAGTGCTGCAGTATTCGGCCACCAGCCGGGAGTTCCGCCGCTGGCTGCACGAACGCACCGAGTGGCGGCTGCTCAGCGACCACGACCTGGCCCAGCGCGCCCGCACCCCCGGCGCCGGGCTGGAAACACTGCGCCGCCGACTGGCCGAGAAGGACAACTGGATCTTCACCGAGGAAGCGTTCATGGACGCGGTGGCGCGGATCGCCGACGAGTTCATCGAGCCGGTGCTGGGCACTCCCTACGACGGGTCGATGATGGCCGACCGGGCGATCTCGGGTTTCCTGTCGGTGTGGATCGACCACTTCATCGAGTCGGTGCAGTTGGAGCCCGAACCCCACGTGCGCTCGGCCTACGTCCACCTCGACACAATGGCTTGGCACGAGGTGCAGGTGTTGAAGTTCGTGCACCAGTACTTCGTGCTGCACCGGCCCGATCTGGCGATGTACCAGCGCGGTCAGGCCACCCTGTTGCGGCAGGTGGTGCGCGCCTTCGATGCCTGGTTGTCCGACCGGCACGACATCGACCGGGCACCCCGCCGGCTGGTCGATCTGGTCGCCACCGCCCAGGACGGCTACCGCCGGGTGGCCCGGGAACACCCCGAATGGCTGGCCGGGCAGACCTCGGAAACCGAGCTGACCCGGATGGCCCGGGGCCGCGGGATCCTCGATTACGTCTCGTCGCTGACCGACTCCCAGGTGTTCAGTTATGCCGGACGCCTGAGTGGTTCGGCCCAGGCACTCTGGACCGGCGGCGGGGTTTGACCTGCGGTGGCCCCGCCACCCATGACCGAAGACGCAAGCAGGGAGGCGTCCGAAGCCATAGTGGCCGTCACCTCGGCCGGGGCTCGAGGTTTCAGTCATCGCGACGCGGCCGCCGTCCCCAACCCGCCCCGATGGGCACACGACGAACGGGCGGGCCGCCACCACAGTGACGACCCGCCCGCTGAAGCGTGAATCAGTTCTTGGCCATGTCCAGGGCGGCCAGGTAGCTGAACACCATGGACGAGCCGATCGGGTTGCCGCCGCCGGGGTAGACCTTGCCCGAGGCCGGGGCCATCGAGTTGCCGGCCGCGTACAGGCCCGGGATCACGTTGCCCCCGGTGTCGAGCACCCGGGCGTCCACGTCGGTCTTCAAACCACCCTTGGTGCCCAGATCCGACAGCCCGAATTGCGCGGCGTGGAAGGGGCCCTCGGTGATCGGCACCAGCGGCGACTTGCCCTCGCTGAACGAGCGGTCGTAGGCCTCACCGCCACGGTCGAAGTCCTCGTCCTTTTCGTTCGCCGCGAACTCGTTGAACCGCTCGACGGTGGCGACCAGCTTGTCGGCCGGCACACCGATTTTGTCGGCGAGTTCCTCGAGGGTATCGGCGGTGTGCCACAGCCCGGCCTCGCGGTACTCCTCGGTCTCGACCATCGGCACGCTGGTGGCGTTGCAGGGCACCCGCTCGCCGGCCCGGTTGTCGTAGACCATCCAGTACGGCAGCGTCATCCGGCCCTCGTCAACCAGGTCGATGATCGCCCGGCCGAGCTTGTCATAGGCCCACGACTCGTTGACGAACCGCTCCCCGTGGTTGTTCACGAAGATGCCGCCGGTGAACCACAGCGAGAAGGTGGACGAGCCGTCCGGGTGGGTCAAACCGGGTGACCACCAGGCCTGGTCCATCAGCGCGGTGTCGGCGCCCAGCTCGATCGCCGACTGCTGCACCAGACCGAAGTTGCGGGGGGCACCCATGGTGTCGCGGGCGTGCCCGGGGACGCCGTACTTCTCGCGCATCTCCTGGTTCTGCTCGAAGCCACCGGCAGCCACCAGGACGCCCTTGGTGGCCTTGATCGCCTTGTCCTGACCGTCGATGCTGACGATCACGCCGGCCACCCGGCCGTCCTCCATGATCAGCTTGCGGCCCTCGGCGTTGCGCCGCATGGTGACGTTGGGCTCCTTGGAGAGGTTGAGCACCAGGCGCCCGATCAGGGCCTGGCCGCCGATCATCATGTCGGGGAGCGGCTCCCCGCGGCGTTCGGCGGGCAGCCCCGAGCGCACCTGGTCACGCAGGTCGCCCATCTCCTCGGCCGGGAAGTACATCGGCATCATGTGCCGGCCGCCCTCGTTGTGGGCGGTGGGTTCCTTGCCGAAGTAGTCGGGCCAAGGGTAGATCAGAAATTCCATCAGCCCGTTGTCCTCGAGGTACTTCACCAGGGCCGGGCCGCCGGCAAGGTAGGCCTCCTGCAGTTCGCGCGGGGAGTCGTCACCGACGATGCCGTGGTAGTACTGCGCGGCGGCTTCGGGGGTGTCCTCGACGCCGGCCCGCTTCAGGGCCTGGTTGTTCGGCCACCACAGTCCGCCGCCGCTGTAGGCGGTCGTGCCACCGAATCGGTCGGTGGCTTCGGCCACCAGCACCTTCAGGCCCTCGCGGGCGGCGACCAGCGCGCCGGTCAACGAACCGCCGCCGGCCCCGATCACGACAACGTCGTATTCCTCATCCCAAGTCTGCGTCATGGGTTGAGCATGCCGGGCACGGTTGCCCGGCTCGGGCCCGATCCCACTGAAAGGAACGGTTTGTGCGTCAGCGGACGGCGACGTGCACGTGGTTGCGGTGGTTGGCGTTGGCCGACCCGCGGTCGCTCATCATCCGCCAGCCGTCGCCGGAGCGCTGGGCGGTCCAGATCTTCTGGTCGAAGATGATCTCGGAGATCCCGTAGGTGCCGGCGTTGGCGCGCAGCCAGTTGGCCAGCGACCAGCCCAGGGCGTTACCCGAGGAGGAGCTCCAGTTCGGAATCATCGCGTCGATCGCGCGGCCGCTGGGGTGGGCCGGGTAGGGATCGGCCCGCACGCCGCCGTAGGACGAGATCGACGGGTAGTTGGCACAGATGGCGTTGTGCAGGGTGTGCGCGCGGCTGGTCAACCCGGGCAACTGCGTCCGGCAGGACCCCGAGCCACCGGTGGCGGCCGGGCCGTCGGTGCGTCCGGCACCCGAACCGCCGGAGGACGTGCCGGAGCTCGACGAACCGGAGCCGCTCGGGGTTTCGGCAACCGGCTCGGTGCTGCTGAGGTACTCGCCGGAGACCCAGCGGGGCTTTTCGTCGACGGTGATCTCGACCCAGCCCTGGTTCTTCCAGCCGGTGGTGGTGACCTTGCTGCCCTCGGAGAGCACGGCAACTTCCTTGCCCTCGGACGAGGGGGTGTCGCGCACCCGCAGGGTGGTGGTGGTCCACATCGTGCCGGCCTTGCCGGTGGCGGCGATCTTGCCGATCTTGCCGCCGTCGTCCAGGGCCTTCTGCTGGTCGGGGCTGAGCCCGGCACCACGATCCAATTCGGGACGCGGGGTGTCGCGGGTGGGGCGATCAGCGGCGCGGGAGGCGGCGAGGCCCACCTCGGGGAATGCCGCGGCGTTCAGGGCTGCGGCCTCGATGTTGTTGTCCCCGGGTACCGCCATGATCGGCTCGAAGTCCATCTGGGGCAGGACAGCCATTGCGGCCCCGCCACCGACCAGGGTGGCTGCGGCGACCGCGGCAACCCCGGCGTTGAGGCGGGAAGTCATGGCTGAACGAACGTTTTTCGTCGTCGCCAAGGAGTGGATCTTGGTGAACCAGGTGGGGGCCAAGAGGAATCTCCTGCGTCGAGACCGAATCGTTACCGAAAGGAGTGTAAGCGGGCTCCTGAGAAAAACTCAAACTCGAGGTCCGGCGTCGAGCGGGAAGAGTTGGGCGGCGGTTCCGGCGGCCAGCAGATAGGCCGGCGCCAGGGTGTCCACGTCGTCTTCCGGGGCGGACAGTTGGTGCAACAGCAAGCCGTCGACCAGGGCGATCACCATCCGCGCCGCAGCCACCGGATCGTCGGCCATCGACAGGGACGCAGCAGTGGCGTCGAGGAACCGGCGACGGCCGCGGCCGATGGCGCCCTGCAGCTCCGGGTGGCGGCTCGCATGCAGGAAGATCTCGTAGCGGGCGCGGGTCAGGTGCGGGTGGGCAGTGAGCCGGTGCCAGGTGTCGCGGGCCGCGACCCACACCTCGGTGGGCATCCGCCCGGTTTCGTTCGCCTCGGCCATCTGCGCGGGGGTGACCTCCATCACCGCGTCGATTTCCAGTGCGGCCAACTCCTCGACCACCGCCTCGATCAACCCATCCAGGGTGGCGAAGTGGTACTTCACCAACCCTTGGGAGACCTCGGCCCGCTGCTCCACCCGGCGGTGGGTCACCCCGCGCATCCCCTCGAGGGACAGTTGTTCGATCGCGGCCTGCACCAGCCGGGCGCGCATCGCCTCGGCTGCCGCATCACGGGAGGTGGCCATGCCCCCGAGCCTAACCACCCCACATCGGCCGGGCCGGGCCTGCGCGGCCTCCGGTGCGAGCCGGCCCCTGCTGCAAACCGCCTCGATACGGGCCGTTGAACCCACATATCGGATATCGGGCCGAAAGGAGGCGGTTTGCAGCAGACGGGTTCACGCCACACCAGTGACACAGGTACGGCTACGGCGGGAGGTGCCCTACAACCTCACCCCCGGGTGGCGAATACGTCGGCCACACCACCGGCGAGATGAAGCAGATGGGCATGGGCGACGTCGAGGGCACCGGCGACGCGTCCCAGCACCCAACCTCAGCTTTCGGCCGGGAAGGCCCCCTCCAAGCGCAACAACGCCAGCTTGGTGTCCACCCCGCCGGCATACCCGGTCAGGCCGCCGGTGGACGAGACCACCCGGTGGCAGGGAATCACGATCGAGATCGGATTGGTGCCGACCGCCCGTCCCACGGCCTGGGCGCCCCTGGGACTGCCGAGTTGCGCGGCGAGGGCCCCGTACGAGGTGGTTTCACCCCGGGGAATCCGGCGTAGTGCATCCCACACCCGCTGCTGGAAATCGGTGCCGCGCGGGGCCAGGGGCAGGTCGAACTCCGTCCGGGTTCCGGCGAGGTACTCGCGCAACTGGTCGGCGGCTCGCAGCAACACCTCTTCGGTGCCTTGCTCCCCGAGCCGGTCGACCTTCGGGAAGTACGCCTGATCGCGGCGCCAAACGCCGGTGATGGACTCCCCCTCGGCGGCGATCAGGTACTCACCGAGGTCGGTATCGACGACGAGGTGGCATGGTGCGGACGGTCGGGTGCTCGTCATGGGTCCTCCTGGTGTGCATGTGCCAGTCAACCCCTCACCGGGGCCGTTTGACCAGCGTTGCCCGGCTCCGCACCTACCGGGGTGGGTCGGCCGCGCCGGATCGCATCGCCGGTGCCGGGTTCGTCGACGTGCAGCCACGCAACGTTGCGCACTCACTGCCCCGCGACAGGCGGCTTCAGCACCCGGCCGCAGATGAGACAAGGCCGAACAACGCTGGTTGAGCCGGGCCGGGGGCCCGCGTCGAAGCCCCTCGACACGTCCTCAACCAGAGGTGCGCTGCACCGTGAAACGAGCCGGATTCCGGCTGTCGTGGATCACTACGGCATCACAGGAGGTACTCGGCGACCGTGTCGTAATGCGGCGGGCCGGCGTGGCCGAGTTGGGAGTGCACCAACTCGAATCGGTCGACGGTCCAGGCGGGGCCTTCGTAGGCGCTGAAGGCCTTGATCCAGCGGGTGGCTTCCACCGGCACCCGCCACCGGGCAAGGGTCAGGTGCGGACGGAAGGTGGCGCCGTCAACCTTCGCGCCGGCGCGTCCCACCGCGGTGCGGCAGCGGGCGGCCAACCGGCCGAGCGGTTCGTGGCCATCCTCGGCCACCCCGGCCCAGAGCACCTTCGCGGCCATCGGGTTGGGGAACACCCCGGCCGCGGTCAGGGCCAGATCGAAGGGGCGGCTGCGTTGGGCCACTTCGCCCAGCCGCTCCTCCACCTCGATCAGGTCGCGCTCGGCGACCTCGGCCATGAAGGCCAGGGTCAGGTGCCAGTAACGCTTCGAAATCCAGCGCGGGCCGTCGTCGACCAGTCGGCGCGGCTCGACGAACTCGTCGAGATGTGCGAGTACCTCCTCCGGGGGAACAACAGAAACGAATAGACGCATCCCTCCATGGTGGCAGCTTCGCCGCGGCGGCGTGGAGTCAGCGGACAGGGGTCCGGCGTGGCCGGGGTGTGCAGCGGCGCCACCCGATGACTGAAAACGCGAGCCTCAGCGCCGCCAAGACCATATTGGCTTCGGCCACACCCATTCTTGAGGGTTCAGTCATCAGGGTGGGCGCCGTGCCGGGTGTCGGCGGCAGGCGCTGCGCTCAATCCCCCTCAACTTCGTTGGTGCCTGAAACCGCGAGCCTCAGCGTCGCCGAGGCCATAGTGGTCGCGGTGGTCGCCATTCTTGAGGGTTCAGTCATCGTGCGGGACGAGCCGCTGCCCCGGCGTGGCGGGAACCATGGCAGGACGTCGGTTGAGCAGGTTCGCGCTTGCGCGAACCGTGTCGAAGCCAGTCCTGCAACACGCATGATTCAGCCGGCGGATGGGCGGGGTGTGACGCGGGCCTCCGCACCTGCTCGACCGGCGTGATGGCTGGTCAGCCGCCGGCGAAGGGGGGCAGGATCTCGACCTCGATGTCGCCGGTCAGCGGCTGGTCGCGGTCTTCATCGGGTACCCGCACCCCGTCGCGCAATACCGCGCAGCCGGGCAGCAGCTTCCCCAGCCGGGGATGCTCCGCGCCGGCCCGGGTCAACGCCTCGTTCAGGGTGTCCACCGCGTAGCTCGCGGTCTCGGCCCCGGCGGCATCCTCGGCAGCCGCCCAATAACGCAAGTGCACTGTCGCCATGGCTGTATTCTGCTGCATGGCCCGACGCACGGTCGGCAGGCAACAGGAAGGAGTGGTTCCTTGTCCCTGTTGCTCATCCTCAGCCCGGAGGTGGGTACCGGCGCAGACGTCCTGCCGTCCCTGGGGCTGCTGGGCCACCAAACCCGGATGCTGCCGCGCGAAGCCGGCGCCCTGGTGGGCGCTCCGCCGGCGGATGTGCTGGTGATCGACGGACGCAACGACTTGGCCTCGGTGCGCAATCTGTGCCGACTGCTGAACTCCACCGGCAAGGAAGCCCCGGTGCTCCTGGTGGTCACCGAGGGTGGCCTGACCGCGGTCAGCGCCGATTGGGGCATCGATGACGTGGTGCTCGCCGATGCCGGGCCCGCCGAGGTCGACGCCCGGCTGCGCCTGTTGGTCGCCACCGAGGAGAAGACCCCCGACGTGCTCACCTCCTCGGGTATCACCATTGACGAGGCCGCCTATGTCGCCAAGGTCGACGGCCGTCCGCTGGATCTCACCTACACCGAGTTCGAGCTGCTCAAGTTTCTGGTGCAGAACCCCGGCCGGGTGTTCAGTCGGGAACAGTTGCTCTCCGATGTCTGGGGGTACGACTACTACGGCGGCACCCGCACCGTGGACGTCCACGTGCGCCGGCTGCGCGCCAAACTCGGCACCGAGTACGAATCGGTGATCGGCACCGTCCGCAACGTCGGTTACCGGCTGGTGGTCTGAACCCGGTTCGGGATCGTTCACCGCGGGTGCGGCCGCCCCGTTCACCGCACACCCACTAGCGTGGGCCGTGTGACCGAACCGACATTCACCACCACCCCGGAGCTCGCCGACCTGTTGGCCGCCGCCCGCGACGTCGACGGCGTCGACCCGCTCAACGAGGAGGCCCACCGGGCCCTCGCGGCCGGGCCGGTCACTGCGATGACCTCGCACAGTGAGGACGGGGCCCTCAGCGGCTACGCCCATCTGCATCAGGGCACCGCCCAACTGGTGGTGCATCCCGAGCATCGCAACCGGGGCATCGGCACCCGCCTGGCGGGCGACCTGATCGCCGGTGGCTACCAACTCTGGTCGTTCGGAGCGCTGCCGGCGGCCGGCCGGGTGGCCGAGAAACTCGACCTGCACTCGGCGCGGGAACTGCTGATCATGGGCCGCGACCTCACCGACCTGCCGGCACCGACGCCACTGCCCGACGGGATCATCATCCGGGGGTTCACCCCGGCCGACGAGGCCCGGATCATCGAGATCAACGCCGCCGCTTTCGCCCACCACCCCGAACAGGGTGCGATGGACGCGGCCGACTTCGCCGAACGCTGCGCCCAGAGCTGGTTCCGACCCGAGGGCCTGCTGGTGGCCGAACGTGACGGCGAGGTTGTCGGATTCCACTGGACCAAGCGCCGCGACGACACCGAGGGTGAGGTGTACGTGATCGGGGTCGACCCGCGGGCCCACGGTGGCGGGGTCGGCAAGGCCCTGCTTTGGGCCGGCCTGCACCACCTGGCCGACCGGGGGCTGTGCCGCGTCCTGCTCTGGGTCGAGGGTGACCAGCAGGCGGCGGTCGCCCTGTACGAGCGGTCGGGGTTCGGGGTGCTGAACCGCGATATCGTCTGGTCCGGCGCCGCCCGGTGACTTCACGAACTTCCCAGGAGCCTGCGATGACCGACCCGACCGACGTCGAGCCGTTGCCCGAGGGGCGCTATTCCGACCGCGAACTGTCCTGGTTGGCGTTCAACAACCGAGTGCTCGATCTGGCCAAGGACCGGCAACGCATCCCGCTGTTGGAGCGCGCCAAGTTCCTGGCGATCTTCTCCTCGAACCTGGACGAGTACTTCATGGTGCGGGTCGCCGGGCTGAAGCGCCGGATCCGGGCCGGGATCGCCTCGCCGGGCACGTCCGGCCTGCTGCCCACCGAACTGCTGGACGCGATCCTGGCCGAGACCCGCCGACTGGTCACCGAACAGGCCCGGGTCTTCGCCGAGGAGGTGCGCCCCGAACTGGCCGCCGAGGGCATCGAGATCCTGCCCTGGGACGACCTCACCGACGACGAACGCAGCCGGATGAGCACCCTGTTCATCGAACGGATCCTGCCGGTGCTGACCCCACTGGCCGTCGACCCCTCCCACCCCTTCCCCTACATCTCCGGGCTGGCGATCAACCTCGGGGTGTTGCTGCGCGACCCCAAGACCCGCGAGGTGAAGTTCGCCCGGGTCAAGGTGCCCAGCGTGCTGGGCCGGTTCCTGTCCCTGGACGCCGGCCGCTTCGTGCCGATCGAAACCGTCATCGCCCACCACCTGCAGCACCTCTTCGGCACCACCCAGATCATCTCCACCGCGATCTTCCGGGTCACCCGCAACGAAGACCTCGAGGTCGAGGAGGACGACGCCGAGAACCTGCTGTACACCCTGGAACGGGAGTTGCTGCGGCGCCGGGTCGGACGTCCGCCGGTGCGGCTGGAGGTCGAGAACGACATCGACCCGGAGATTCTCGCGCTGCTGGTCGACGAGCTCGACATCGACGAGACCGAGGTCTTCCACCTGCCCGCCCCGCTGGACCTGACCGGGCTGTTCGCCCTCGACGCGGTGGAGCGCGAGGACCTCAAATACTCGCGCTTCCTGCCACGCACCCACCCGCACCTGTCGGAGGTCGAGTCCTCGCGTCCGGTGGACGTGTTCAGCGCGTTGCGCCGCAACGATGTGCTCGTCCAGCACCCGTACGACTCCTTCGCCACCTCGGTGCAACGGTTCGTCGAACAGGCCGCGATCGACCCGAAGGTGCTCGCGATCAAGCAAACCCTGTACCGCACTTCCGGTGACTCCCCGATCGTGGACGCCCTGATCGAGGCCGCACAGAACGGCAAACAGGTGCTCGCGGTGGTCGAGATCAAGGCCCGCTTCGACGAGCAGGCCAACATCGGCTGGGCCCGCAAACTGGAGCGCAACGGCGTCCACGTGGTGTACGGGATGGTCGGGTTGAAGACCCACTGCAAGCTGTCGATGGTGGTGCGGGATGAGGGGGAGGGGCTGCGCCGCTATGCCCACATCGGCACCGGCAACTACCACCCGAAGACCGCCAACCAGTACGAGGACATGGGCCTGCTGACCGCCAACCCGGTGATCACCGCCGACGTGGCCCGGCTGTTCAACCACCTGTCCGGGATGACCGGCGAGACCCGGTACCGCCGGCTGCTGGTCGCCCCGCACTCGATCCGCACCGGGTTGCTGGAGCGGATCCAGAATGAGATCGCCCAGCACCGTGCCGGTAACCCGGCCGGGATCCGGATCAAGGTGAACTCGATGGTCGACGAGGCGATCACCGACGCCCTGTACCGGTCCTCGCAGGCCGGGGTGCCGGTCGACCTGTGGGTGCGTGGAATCTGCACCATCCGTCCCGGGGTGGCGGGGTTGAGCGACAACATCCGGGTGCGTTCGATCCTGGGCCGGTTCCTGGAGCATTCGCGGCTGTTCTGGTTTGCCAACGGCGGCAACCCCACCGTCGGCATCGGGTCGGCCGACCTGATGCACCGCAACCTCGACCGCCGGGTCGAGGCGCTGGTGTCGATCACCCGCCGCGACCACATCGAGGAGATCGAGGGCTTGTTCGACCTGGCCTTCGACGAGGGCACCGTGGCCTGGCACCTGGTGGACGAAACCTGGACCCCGCACACCACCGACGCCGAGGGTCGTCCGCTGCGCGACCTGCACCAGTACCTGATCGACGAGAAGACCAAGCGACGGAAGCGACACTGAGCCGGCCATGAGCAAGAAACTGATCCGCGCGGCGGGTGCCGTGGTGCTCCGCCCCAGCCCCGACGGCCCCGAGGTGCTGGTGGTGCACCGTCCCCGTTACGACGACTGGACCCTGCCGAAGGGCAAGTTGGACGGGGCGGAGACCCCGCCGGCCGCGGCGGTGCGCGAGGTGGCCGAGGAGACCGGCATCCGGATCCGGCTCGCCGCCCCGCTGGACCGCACCCGCTACCGGGTCAAGGGCACCCCCAAGGAGGTCGACTGGTGGCTCGGCGTGATCGCCGATGAAACCGCCACCCCGGGCGAGATCGACGCCGATGAGGTGGACGAGGTGGCCTGGTGGCCGGTGCAGCGGGCCCGCACCGAACTCAGTCAACCCGCCGAACGCGACCTGATCGACCAAGCCGTCGACACCCCGGCCACGACCGTGCTGCTGGTGGTGCGCCACGGCAAGGCGATCGACCGCAAGGGTTGGGGTTCGGACGAGAACACCCGCCCGCTGGCCCCTCGCGGGGAGGAGCAGTCCCTGGAGTTGATCGAGTTTTTCGACGCCTACGGCATCGAACGGGTCGTCAGCTCCCCGTGGGCCCGGTGTATGCAGACCGTCACCCCGTATGCGGCACACACCCAGCGGTTGGTCGAACCGGTCGGGGAGATCACCGAGGCCGCCTTCAACAACCAACCACTGCGCGTGGCGGACGTCACGAGGCTGCTGGCGGAGCGGGCCGCCGGTGGCCTGGCCACCCTGATCTGTGGACACCGGCCCGTCCTGCCGTGCATCTTCGAAGCGTTGGAGGTGCCGAACCGGGCGCTGTCCCCGGGCGGCTCGGTGGTCTTGCACCTGACCGCCGACGGCCAGGTGCACGCGCTGGAGGTGCACGACACCGAGGCGTGAGCCCGGTGATGGACATCACAGCCTCGTGATAGCACCGAGACAGGTCATTCACCGCGAGTTAACCGATTTCGCCAAGTTGTGTCACCGGGCGCTCTTAGCGTCGCTGAGGGATCCGAAACCCGGAGCCAACCCCTGAACATCGAACGAAGGAAGACTCGTGAAGTTTTCTCGCGCGGGCGCTGCGATCGCCCTCACCTCGGCCCTGGCCCTCGGCCTGTCGGCCTGCGCCAGCAACACCCCCACCGGCACCGACGGTGGCAACGGGGGCGGCGAGCAGGAAACCCAACTGACCGGCACCCTGTCCGGCGGCGGCGCCTCCTCGCAGGAATCCGCGATGCTCGCCTGGATCGACAGCTTCAAGTCGGTGCAGCCCGACATGGAGGTCATGTACGACGTCGTGGGCTCCGGCACCGGTCGTGAAGGCTTCATCGCCGGCAAGTACACCTTCGCCGGCTCCGACGCCGCGATGAGCCAGGAAGACGGCGCGGGTGCCGAGCAGTGTGGTGACTCCGGCATCATCAACATCCCGGCCTACATCTCCCCGGTTGCGGTTGCCTACAACCTGCCGGACGTCGACGCCGAGCACATCAACATGGACGCCGACACCATCGCCTCCATTTTCGCCGGTGAGATCACCACCTGGGACGACGCCAAGATCGCCGAGCAGAACGAGGGCGTCGAACTGCCCTCGACCCCGATCACCGTCGTGGTGCGTGGTGACTCCTCGGGTACCACCGAGAACTTCACCGCCTACCTCGATGCCGCCAGCGACGTCTGGACCCACGGCGAGATCGAGGACTGGCCGGCCGAACTGCAGGCCGAGTCGGCCCAGCAGACCGGCGGTGTGGTCGGTCTGGCCAAGCAGACCGAGGGTGCCATCACCTACGCCGACGCTTCGGCCGTCGAGGGCCTGGGCACCGTGGCCGTGGGTGTCGGTGGCGAGTACGTGCCGTACTCGGCCGATGCCGCTTCGAAGGCCGTCGAGACCGCTGAGCGCGCCGGTGAGGGCAACGACATGGCCGTCGAGCTCGACCGTGGCACCGAGGAAGCCGGTGTGTACCCGATCGTTCTGGTCGCCTACAGCATCTACTGCCAGAACTACAACGACCAGGAGACCGCCGACCTGGTGAAGGCCTTCGGCACCTACGTCGTTTCGGCTGAGGGCCAGCAGGCCGCCAGCGAGTCCGCCGGCAACGCCCCGCTGTCCGAGGAACTGTCGAAGCAGACCACCGAGGCCATCGAGTCCATCGGCGTCAACTGACACCGAGGGTCGCTTCACGGTAGCGTCAGCGCCGGGCCACGCTACGGCGTGGCCCGGCGTACGCCGTGTACACCACGTTCGTTCGGTAGATCGAGGCACGAATGTCACAGACACAGACGGCACCATCGGAGAAATCGTCCGCCCCCGGGATCGTGTCCCGCGGTGGTCGCACCGGTGATGTCACCTTCAAGACCATTACGATCGCAGCGGCGATCTTCATCTTGGTGACGCTGTTCTTCGTCGCCTTCTTCCTGACGATCTCGTCGATCCCCGCGTTCACCGCCGATCCCGCGGACCTGATCGACGGCAAACCCTTCATCCAGTGGGTCATTCCGCTGGCCATCGGCACCCTGATCGCCGCGGCGATCGGCCTGCTGCTGGCCACCCCGGTTGCGGTGGGTGTCGCGCTGTTCATCTCGCACCTCGCCCCCCGGCGGCTGTCCAAGCCGGTCGGCTACGTCATCGACCTGCTCGCCGCGATTCCCTCGGTGGTGTACGGCGCCTGGGGTATGACCTTCTTCGGGCCCGCCCTGGTGCCGCTGTACACCTGGCTGGAGGCCAACCTCGGGTTCATCCCGATCTTCTCCGGCCCGGTCTCCCAGGCCGGCCGCACCCTGCTCACCGCCGGCATCGTGCTCGCGGTGATGGTGCTGCCGATCATCACCTCGCTGTGCCGCGAGATCTTCATCCAGACCCCGAACCTGCACGAGGAAGCCGCCCTGGCCCTCGGTGCCACCAAGTGGGACATGATCAAGATGGCGGTCTTCCCCTTCGCCCGGGCCGGCATCGTCTCGGCGGTGATGCTCGGACTGGGCCGCGCCCTCGGTGAAACCATGGCGGTCGCCATGGTGCTCTCCCCGGGCATCCTGACGTCCAACCTGCTGGGTGTGGGCAACCGCACGATCCCGTCCGAGATCGCCCTGAAGTACCCCGAAGCCTTCGGTGACATCCGGGCCGAGTTGATCGCCGCCGGCCTGGTGCTGTTCGGCATCACCTTGATCGTCAACATGACCGCTCGCTGGATCGTCAGCCGTTACTCGCAGTACTCGGGAGCCAACTGATGTCCGACACGAACACGACTCACGAGACCGACGTCGAGCAGGAGATCCTGCCCAGCAGCGCTCCGATTCGCACCGCTTCGCTGCCGCGCTGGTTGCCCTATGCGCTGATCGCCGGCGCGATGGTGGTCGGGTTGATCCTCAACCTGCTGATCACC
>JAAYAO010000190.1 GCA_012719335.1 Propionibacterium sp.
CGGTGAGGCAGGGAAGGTCCTGGCTGGCGGCGTGCAGAATCCACTCCGCATCACCGATCGCGGTGTTCAGCACGGTCAGGTCGGCCAGGTCGGAATCGGGCAGGGCGCGTTGCCGGGCCACCCCGATCGGGTCGATCAACCGGGTGCCGACCCCTTCGCGGCGCAACTGCACCAGGTAGGCGCGGGTGCTGTAACGAAAACCGTGGGCCCGTTCGGCGTCCAGGGCCACCGGGCCCGAGGTGGCGCTGATCCGGTCGGCGACCTCGTCCAACCCGGCGGGGGAGTCGACCACGTCGGGCACCCCGTCGGCGGGGGCGCGCAGCACCGGCAGGTCGTCGGGTGGTTCGGTGGGGGCAGTCATCGAGACCGAACCTACTGCACGGGGTTGGACAAGCCCGAACGCCCCGGCAGTACCCGGACGTCGTCGGCCAGCCCGATCACCCGCAGCGGTGGTACTCCGGCGGTGTGACACAGCAGATCGCCCCAGGCGGCCAGATGGGCCTCCAACCCGCGACCCTCCTCGAGCGCCGGGGTCCAGGAGGCGCGGATCTCCACCTCGGCCCGGGCCGGGTCGTCGGCCATGCCACCGAAGGATTCGCTGGACACCGAGGTGACCGTGCCGCTGGGGGCGAGGTACCGGGCTTCGTGACTGTCCAGGGCTTCGAGCAGCCACGACCAGCCCACCGAGGACAGGAAGGGGTCGGTGACCATTTCGGGGTCGACCTCGCTGCGGGCGAAACTGACACAGCGGAAGGTGCCCTCCCAGGCCTGGTTACCGGCCGGGTCGTGCAACAGCACCAACCGCCCGTTGCCCACTTCGGCGCCGCGCACCATCACCTCGGCGCCGACCGCGGCCGACCACGGCGCGATCCGCTGGGGGGCCGGCAAGGCCTCGATCACCAGTTCGGGGCGCCACACGGCAGCCTCCAGAGCGGCCACGGCCCGACGGAACGGAACCGGCGCCGACACCTTCGCCTGGCGTGCATTCATAAGGCCGAGAGTATGTCGGGCCCGTGCCCAGTGGGCGGCGACGCGCCGCGAACGGGGCCGAACATGGCAAGATGGGCCGGCGTGACCGACACCCAGCCTCCGATCCTTTCCGCCGCCCGCCGCGAGCAGGGTGACGCCCTGCCGGTGTGGTTCATGCGTCAGGCCGGTCGTTCCCTGCCCGAGTACCGCTCGCTGCGCGAGGGCACCGCGATGCTGGACAGTTGCCGGCGTCCCGACATGGTCTGTGAGATCACCCTGCAGCCGGTGCGCCGGCACAAGGTGGACGCGGCGATCTTCTTCTCCGACATCATGGTGCCGCTGTCGGCGGCCGGTATCGGGGTGGAGATCAAGCCGGGCATCGGCCCGGTGGTCGAACACCGCATCGAGTCGGCGGCCGACGTGCAGCGGGTGCCGCTGCTGGCACCCGAACAGGTCGAGGACATCGCCGAATCGGTGCGCCTGCTGGTCGCCGAACTGGGCGACACCCCACTGATCGGGTTCGCCGGGGCACCGTTCACCCTGGCCAGCTACCTGATCGAGGGCGGGCCCAGCAAGGATCACGCCCGCACCAAGTCGTTCATGGTGGCCGAACCGCAGGCCTGGGACGAACTGTGCCGCCGCCTGGCGGCGATCTCGACCACCTTCCTGCGGGTGCAGATCGACAACGGTGCCCGGCTGGTGCAGTTGTTCGACTCCTGGGCCGGTTCACTGCCCGAGGCCGACTACCGGGCGCAGGTGCTGCCGCATTCGGTGCGGGTGCTGGCCGAGGTGGCCGATGTGCCCCGGATCCACTTCGGGGTGGGCACCGGGGAACTGTTGAGCGCGATGAGCGAGGCCGGTTCCGACGTGGTCGGTGTCGACTGGCGGGTGCCGTTGGACGTGGCCACCGGCCGGATCGGCCCGGATCGTGCCGTACAGGGCAACCTCGACCCGGCCCTGCTGGGCGCTCCCTGGCCGGTGCTGGCCGACCGGGTGCGCGACGTGATCGCCCGCGGCGCGAAGGCCCCCGGACACATCTTCAACCTCGGCCACGGGGTGCCGCCGACCACCGATCCCGATGTGCTGACCCGTATTGTCGAACTGATCCATACCGAAGGCCCGACCATTCGCCAGGAGGCAACCGCATGAAGGCGCGCGAGATCAACGAAACCATCCGCTACACCATGTGGTCGGTGTTCCGCCGCACCGCGCCGGTGCCCGACGGGGCGGTGCAGGACGCGTTGGAGATGCTCGGCGAGGTCGGCGGTGACGACCTGGTGATTCGCGGCTGGTACGACGTGTCCGGGCTGCGCGCCGACGCCGACCTGATGGTGTGGTGGCATGCCGAGACCCCGCAGATGCTGCAGGCGGCCTACGGTGCGTTGCGGGATTCGATCCTGGGCGAATCGATGGCGCCGGTCTGGTCGGCGATGGCGCTGCATCGTCCGGCGGAGTTCAACAAGGGGCACGTCCCGGCGTTCATGGCCGGTGAGGAGCCGCAGGCGTGGGTGTGCGTGTACCCGTTCGTCCGCTCCCTGGAGTGGTACCTGCTGGACGACGCCGAGCGGCGGCAGTTGCTGGCCGAGCACGGCAAGATGGCCCGCGATTACCCCGATGTGCGCGCCAACACCGTCTCGGCCTTCGCGCTGGGCGATTACGAATGGATGCTGGCCTTCGAGGCCCCCGAACTGCACCGGATCGTCGACCTGATGCGGCACCTGCGCGGGGCCGAGGCGCGTCGGCACACCCGGGTGGAGATCCCCTTCTACACCGGTGCCCGCCGCGACCTGGCCGACATCGTCCAGGGTTGGCGCCGCTGAACCGACCGGTGCGGCCTCAGTCGGCGGCGGGTTCCTCGTCCGGCACCAGGGTGAGGCACACCGAGTTGATGCAGTACCGCTGGTCGGTGGGGGTGTCGTAACCCTCACCCTCGAACACGTGGCCCAGGTGTGAGCTGCACGCCGCACAGCGCACCTCGGTGCGCAGCATGCCCAGGCTGACGTCGGCGATGTACACCACCCGGTTCTCGGCCAGCGGGGAGTAGAACGACGGCCAGCCGCAGTGCGAGTCGAACTTGTGGTCGGAGCGGAACAACTCGGTGCCACAGGCCCGGCAGGTGTACACCCCGGCGGTCTTGGTGTCGACGTACTCGCCGGTGAAGGGACGTTCGGTGCCGTTCTGCCGCAGCACCTGGTACTCGAGCTTGCTGAGCTGGGCGCGCCACTCGTCCTCGGTCTTGACGACCTTGCCGACCGCGTCGGCGGGGTTCTGCGTGGAATCGGTCATGAGGGCCACTGTACGCAGTGCGGACGCCCGGTCACACCACCCGGAGGGGGCCTACGCTGGCTGTTACGAGGTTGACCCGCCGCGGGTCACCCAGACCCGAGGAGGGTTCGATGGCGCGTGAGATCACGGTGTCCGAGGTGGACCGCACCCAACCGATCCTGGACGTCCGGGAGCCCAACGAATGGGCAGCCGGGCACGCCGAGGGCGCGGTGCACATTCCCCTGGGGGAGCTACCAGAGCGAGCCGGCGAGTTGCCCGAGGGGCCGATCCAGGTGATCTGCCGCAGTGGCGCACGGTCGATGAAGGCTGCCGACTGGCTGATCGAACAGGGCCGTGAGGCGATCAACATCGGGGGCGGCACGATCGCCTGGCATGCCGCGGGCCTGCCGATGGCGGCCGACGAGGGTACCCCCACCGTCTCCTGAAGCCGGTGCGGTCGGGCAGACTGGGGCGATGGCCAAGACCGAACTGAAACCCGAACTGCGCGGCGTGCTGCGGGTACCGCAACGCTTCGAGTCGATCGACGACCTGATCGCGCCCGACGACACCCCGTCCTACCCGAAGAAGAACGGCAAGGACGGCGTCGACGATCTGAAGGACGAGATCGAACCCGAACTGTCCGACCTGCAGGAGCGGCTCTTCGCCGCCGGCCGCGAGGACGACGACGCCCCCAGCGTGTTGGTGATCCTGCAGGGCATGGACACCTCCGGCAAGGGCGGGGTGATTCGGCACGCCTTCGGCATGGTGGATCCGCAGGGCATCCAGTTGAAGGCCTTCAAGCGGCCGACCGAGGAGGAACTGTCCCACGACTTCCTGTGGCGGATCCGCAAGGAGCTGCCCCGGCCGGGAATGATCGGGATCTTCGACCGCTCCCAGTACGAGGACGTGCTGATCGGCCGGGTCGACGAACTGGTGCCGGAGAAGGGATGGCGGGCCCGCTACGACCTGATCAACGAGTTCGAGGCCGAGGTGGTGGCGTCCGGCACCCGGATCATCAAGTGCTTTCTCAACGTGTCGCACGCCGAACAGGGCGAACGCCTCGCCGCCCGGCTCGACAACCCGGAGAAGTACTGGAAGTACAACCCGGGCGACGTCGACGTGCGCGCCAAGTGGGACGACTACATGGCCGCCTACGCCGACGCGCTGCGCAACTGCAACCCCGACTCGGCCCCCTGGTACGTGATCCCGGCCGACCGCAAGTGGTACCGCAACTGGGCGGTGGCCCAGATCATGCTGGAGGAACTGCGGGCGTTGAAGCTCGGTTGGCCGGAGGCCGATTTCGACGTCGAGAAGGAGAAGAAGCGGGTCGCGAAGTCGTGACCGGGACGGGCGGTCAGCCCGCGGCGGACTCGGCCGGCTCGTCCTCGCCGATCGGCAGCAGGTCCATCGCGGCGACCACGTAACGGTTCATCGCGATCTCGCGCACCTCGGGGCCACCACCCAGGGGGGCGCTGACCGACACCGCACCGGCGCCGATCGCCTGCATCGCCTGGGTGTGCCAGGTCTCGTCCCCGGTGAGGAACCACGAGCCCACCGCGACGTGTCGGCGGCCCTGCCCACGCAGGTGCTGCACGGCCTCGACCACGTTCGGCCCGGCGCCGGTGGCGTGGGCGACCACCACGGGCAGGCGGTGGTTCGCGGCCCACTGGCGACCGCGGCGGGCGAGTAGGGACCGGCTGCGGACCTCGTCCACGCCGGCGGTGGACAGCACCAGGGCGTCCAACTGCTCGACGTGCTTGCGGGCCAGGGCCTCACGCAGGCGACGGTCGACCAGACCCAGCAAGCAGGCCTCCGGACCGATCGGGCGCGAGGCGATCATCTTGACCCCGGGGTGGCTGAGTCGGGCCTTCTCGACCGCGGCGAGGGCTTCGGCGCCGGCGTGCTGGGCGCTGCCGATCTCCAGCGGAACGAAGACCACTTCCTGCACCCCGCGACGGGCCAGTTGACCCACCACCTGGGGGCCGGTGGGTGGGCAGTGATCGATGAAGGCGATATGCACGTCCAGACTCGGTCGGCACTCCTGCATGTCCTTACGCATGGCGTGGGTGACCGCGACGACCTTCGGGTCACGGCTGCCATGAGCAAGAAGCACGAGTGCGGGAGCGGGCATTGCTTCGCCTTTCTGTGAGCTTGCGTGATGCGGCCGAACAATGGCCGGATCCAAGGCGCACTTTCGCGCCCGAACCCTGCGCCGTGCAAGGGCAGGATTCACGTTGTGAGACAAGGTATCAGATAGTGAGATGCCGTGTCGTATTCAGGCGGCCCCGGCATCGTCGGCATCGGCTTCGAGTTGCTCCTCGGAAACGGTCTCGGCCAGCGGGGTGCCGGTGGGGGCGAAGACCTCGGCGACCGCGGCATTGAGGGCTGCGCCGACCAGAATCGCCATCGACATCAGGTAGAGCCACAGCAGTACCGCGATGGGTGCCGACAGCGGGCCGTAGATGGATGTGGAACCCACCGAATACCCCAGAAACAGGCGCAGCAGCGCAGATCCGGCGACCCACCACAGCACCGCCAGGGCGGCCCCGGGCAGGTCGTCACCCCAGCGGTGCCGGATGGGTACGACCAAGTGGTAGATGCTGGCCATCAGGGCGATGGAGGCGATCAGGACGACCGGCCAGTACAGCCTGGTCAGCCACTGCAGGCCGTCGGGCAACAGGGCCGAAATGGTGCCCGGCCCGGCCAGCACCATCGGAAACAGCACCACCCCGAGTGTGATGAACACCACGTAGGCCCCGACCGACAGTGCGCGTTGCCGCACCACGCCGCGTTCGCCGGCCATTCCGTAGGTGATGGTGATGGTGTCGATGAAGACGTTGACCACCCGCGAGCCCGACCAGAGGGCGATCAGGAAGCCGACCGAGACGAACTCGAATCGGCCGGTGAACAGCACCTCGTCCAGGGTCGGGGCGATGATCGAATCGACCACATCGGGTTGGAAGGCCCGGGTGGACATCGCCAGGGCCTGGTCACGGAAGGTGGTGACCGCATCGGGGTCGAACCGCCGGGCGATGAACCCGACCGACCCGGCGAGCCCGAAGATCAGGGGTGGCAGGGACAAGATGGCGAAGAACGCCGCCTCGGCCGACATGCCGGTGATGCGGTAGTCGAAGGCCGACCCCACCGTCTTGCGCAGCACATGCCAGAGCTTGTGATGCCAGGGCGTGGACTGCATGCCCACGAGTCTGTCTCATCGCCGCCCCGATCACGAACCGCCCCGACGCGTGTTGCCCGAACGCCGCTCGAGCACGCGCTCCGAATGCTGGTTGGGCCGGTTCGCGTTCCTGGTGGGGTGTCACGCTGGTTGGGCCGGTTCGCGTTCCTGGTGGGTTGTCACGCTGGTTGGGCTGGTTCGCGTTCCTGGTGGGTTGTCACGCTGGTTGAGCCGGTTCGCGCTTGCGCGAACCGTGTCGAAACCCTGTGAGATGAAAGACCAAGCCCGCCACGAGCGGGCCTTGCATGGTGGGCGATGCCGGGTTCGAACCGGCGACCTCTTCGGTGTGAACGAAGCGCGCTACCACTGCGCCAATCGCCCATGCGACGCCCTACATTAGCGCATCGAACCGGCCCGGACACAAATTGCCTGTCCGGGCGCGGCGAAACTCAGGCCGGGTCGGGTTCGGCGCGGGATTTCTCGTCGAACAGCGCCTTCACCCGGCGGGTCACCTCGCCGACCTCGTACTCCCGTTCGTCCCAGGACGTGACCGCCTGGATGTCTCGCAGCGAGGAGGTGAGGAAGACCTCGTCGGCGGTGTGGGCCTCCTCGACGGTGATCGGACGTTCGGTCGCGCCCGGCCACCACTTCAACACCAGGGCGCGGGTGACCCCGTCCAGGATTCCGGCGGTCAGCGGGGGAGTGACCACGTCGCCGGCGATCACGAAGAAGATGTTCGCCCCGGTGCCCTCGGAGATGTACCCGTCGGTGGTGACGAAGATGCCCTCGGTGGCCTCCTGGGCGTGGGCGGCGGCCAGGCCGCGCACGTTGCCGCCGTAGGAGGTGGTCTTCACGCCGGCCATCACATCGTCGGGGTTGCGGGTCCACGGCAGGGTGACGATGCGGGTGGTGGGTGCGGGACGTTCGGCCGGTTCGGCGGCCACCACCATGTTCGGCGGGCCGAACGGTGCCCCGGAGCCGAGCGGGCCGCGTCCGCCCGTCCAGGTGATGCGGATCTTGCCCAGCTCCCAGGTGCGGCCGGCCAGCACGGCGTCGATGCCTTCGCGCAACAGGTCGTGATCGGGGTGGGGCAGGCCCATCCGTTCGGCGGAGCGGTTCAGGCGCTCCAGGTGTCGGGTCACCGCGAAGGGGCCCCAGGCTTCGACCTTCAGGGCCTCGAAGACGCCGTCGCCGGCAACCAGTCCGTGATCGACGGCGGAGACGGTGGCGGTGGCGGGATCGTCGTAGAGCGTGCCGTTGACCCACACCCGGATGTCGTGTGCCCCTTCAGGTGTCATGACTCCATGCTGCCAAAGCCCGCCGGCAACCCGGTATCCGCCCGCCCGGCGACACGTGATCGGGCCGGTTTGTGTCCGTGACGAAAAGTGGGCTAAGGTGGCTCGCGCACCTCAGGGGAAACCCACGGGGAGCATGCGGACGTGGCTCAGCTGGTAGAGCATCACCTTGCCAAGGTGAGGGTCGCGGGTTCGAATCCCGTCGTCCGCTCGGAGCGGCTCTCGCCGACACCGTCGGGAGTAGGTATTTCTCCATTGGTGGCGTGGCCGAGAGGCGAGGCAACGGACTGCAAATCCGTGTACACGGGTTCAAATCCCGTCGCCACCTCGGGCGGTTGGCGCAGTGGTAGCGCGCTTCCCTGACACGGAAGAGGTCACCAGTTCGAACCTGGTATCGCCCACCCTTCGGAATCCCTGTGAGAGCAGGGATTCTCGTATTCCAAGCAGACGCGCCTAACTGTCCGACCAGGGGCGGTGTACACACTTTGTACACATCACCCCAGAGAACCGACGCGGGCAGCCTCCATGGCATCGGCCACGACATCCAACTGATCGCTGAACGGGACTGCTGCACGTTTGGGTGACAGGTTGGGCTGCGTGAGCAGCTGGTGTGGTCATGATGGTCTCGTATTCGATCGGGGTCAACCGACCGAGGGCTGCCTGTCGGCGGCGGCGGTGGTAAGTGCGTTCGATCCAGGTCACGATCGCGATCCGCAGCTCCTGTCGGGTCCCCCACGCTCGACGGTCCAACACGTTGCGTTGCAGCAGGGCGAAAA
>JAAYAO010000191.1 GCA_012719335.1 Propionibacterium sp.
TCGGGCACGGTTTCGACGACCAGGGCTCGACCTGTGACGGGGAGGGCCGGCTGCGCGACTGGTGGACCGACGCCGACCGGGAAGCCTTCGAGGACCGCACCAAGGTGCTGATCGACCAGTACGCGGCGCTGTCCCCCGAGGGTGCGGACGGGCAGACGGTGAACGGTGAGTTGACCATCGGGGAGAACATCGGCGACCTGGGTGGTCTGGGCATCGCCCATCAGGCCTACCGGATCGCCACCGAGGGCCGCGAGGTGCCCGAGATCGACGGCATGACCGGCGATCAGCGATTCTTCTGGGCCTGGGCGGTGGCCTGGCGGGGCAAGTACCGCCCCGAAACCGTCAAGCTGCGGCTGGCCACCGACCCGCATTCCCCCAACGAGTTCCGGTGCAATCAGGTGGTGCGCAACCTGGACGCCTTCCACGAGGCCTTCGGCACCACCGCGGCGGACGACCTGTGGTTGGCCGAGCAGGACCGGGTCACCATCTGGTGAGGCGCTGACCCTGCTCCGCCGGAGGCCGGGGTGGGGCTCAGCACTCGGTGACGTTCACCGCTAGCCCACCGAGGGCGGTCTCCTTGTATTTGGCCTGCATGTCGCGGCCGGTGTCGCGCATCGTGGTGACCACCTCGTCCAGCGACACCAGGTGATGGCCGTCGCCGCGCAGGGCGGTGCGCGCGGCGGCGATCGCCTTCACCGCGGCGATCGCGTTGCGTTCGATGCAGGGCACCTGCACCAGGCCGCCGATCGGGTCACAGGTCAACCCGAGGTTGTGTTCCATGCCGATCTCGGCGGCGTTCTCGATCTGCGCGGTGCTGCCGCCCAGCACCGCGGCCAGCCCGGCGGCGGCCATCGAGCAGGCGGTGCCGACCTCACCCTGGCAGCCGACCTCGGCCCCCGAGATCGAGGCGGTTTCCTTCACGATGCTGCCGACCGCCCCGGCCACCAGCAGAAAGTCCACGATGCCGTCGTCGTCGGCGCCGGGCACGAACCGTTCGTAATAGGTGAGCACGGCCGGGATGATGCCGGCGGCCCCGTTGGTGGGGGCGGTGACCACCCGGCCACCTCCGGCGTTCTCCTCGTTCACCGCCAGCGCCCACATCGCCACCCAGTCCATTCCCCGCATCGGGTCGGCCCGGTCGGTGTCGGCGGCGAGTTGAGCGGCGATCTCGGGGGCGCGGCGGGGCACCTCCAGGCCACCGGGCAGCACCCCGGTGGTGGCGATGCCGCGTTCGATGCATTCGGCCATCACCCGCCGGATGCGCAACAGGCCGGCTCGGGTCTCGGCGGGGCTGCGGCGGGCCGCTTCGTTGGCGGCCATCACCTCGGCGATGCTCAACCCGTTCTCGGCACAGGCCTCGAGCAGGTCGGCGCCGGTGCGAAAGGGGTACGGCACGACCGCGGTGTCGGGCACCATGTCGGCGTTGGCGGAGGCCTCCGCGGCCACCCGTCCGCCACCCACCGAATAGTAGGTGTGCGCGGCGATCTCGTTGCCGTCGGCGTCGCGGGCGGTGCAGGTCATCGCGTTGGGGTGGGCCGGTAGCGGTTCGGGGTCGAAGATCACGTCCCGGGCCGGGTCGAAATCGATCTCGGGGCCGCCGCCACCCAGCGGCAACCGGCCCCGTCGGTGCACCTGCTGCACCCGGTCGGCCACCGCGGCCGGGTCGACGGTGTCGGGTTGTTCCCCGAGCAGGCCCATGATCACCGCGGTGTCGCAGGCGTGGCCGCGCCCGGTGGCGCCCAGGCTGCCGTGCAGGTGCACGGTGATACCGGCCACCGCGGGGAGCCGCCCGCCCAGATCGGTGACGAACCGGGCCGCGGCGCGCATCGGCCCCACGGTGTGGGAGCTGGACGGGCCGATCCCGATCGAGAACACGTCGAAGACACTCAGCGCCATCGAACCATCCTAGGATGTGGCGGTGCTGCACAGGTATCGCGAAGTTCTCGCCCACCGCGCCATCCGCACCGCGGTGGTCGTCGGGTTCTTCGGCCGCCTGCCCTATTTCGCCGGTGGCCTGGTGGTGACCCTGCATGTGGTGCAGACCCTGGGCCGTACCTACACCGAAGCGGGGCTCGCCACGGCCATGCTGGTGTTGGCGATCGCGGTGGCCGGCCCGTGGCGCGGCCGGCTGCTCGACCGGTACGGCTTGCGGCGGGTGGTGTTCCCGTCCATCTTCGTCCAGGCCGGGTATGCGGTGGTGGCCCCGCACCTGGATTTCGAACCTTTCCTGGTGGCCCAGGTGGTGGCCGGGCTGTTCACGATTCCGTTGCAGTCGATTCTGCGGCAGGCGGTGATCTCGGCCGCGCCCGACGACAAGCGCCGCGCCGCCCTGTCGGTGGACGCGATGACCCTGGAGGTGTCGGCCGGGGTGGCCCCGGCGATCGCGGTGGCCGCCGCCACCTATTGGAGCACCACCTGGGTGTTGACCGGGGTGTTCGCCGGTAACGCGCTCACCGCGCTGATCGTGTACCTGGTGAACCTGCCCCTGCAGCGCGCCCCGCTGCCGGCCGGCACCCGCCCGGTGCGCACCTCGACCCGGTCGTGGTTCGGCCCGGCGGTGATTTTGCTGTTGGTGGCCGGGGTGACCAGCACGATCATGTTCTCGTCGCTGGATTTGGCGACGGTGGCGACCCTCAACGACGCTGACCGGGCGTCCTGGATCGGTGTGGTGATGGCCCTGTGGGCGGTCGGTTCGCTGTTCGGCGGGCTGCTCTACGGCGGGCTGCGCCGGCAACCGAACCCCTTCGTGTTGTTGATGCTGCTGGCCCTGACCACGATGTTGCCCGCGGTGGCCGGCAGCAGCGTGCTGTGGCTGGCCCTGTTGCTGATCGTGCCCGGCTTGCTCGGCCAACCGGCGCTGACCTCGACGATCGAGTCGCTGGTCGACCGGGTGCCTGAAGCCGCCCGCGGGGAGGCGATGGGCTGGCATTCGACCGCGATGACCGCTGGTCTGGCCCTGGGGGCACCGATCGCCGGGATGGCGATCGACCGGTGGGGTGGCCCCGGTGGCTTCCTGATCGCCGGGGCCTTCGGGCTGCTCGCCGGGCTGGTGTTGTGGGCGCTGGGTAAACGCTGGGTGCGGCCCGTCCTGCCCCCGGAGGTGGACACCGTCGTTTGACAACCCGAGGTGATGCTGCGCGCCGACGGTGACCGGTGGCTACTGATCGCTTGGCTCGCGGTGGCATTGGGCCGAGACCACCTGGGTGGATACCGTGGTCGCCGTGAAATCTGAGACCCGCCTTGAACTCGACGAGCAGTGGCTGCTCGACACCCTGCTGAGCCTGTTGCAGACCCCCAGCCCGTCGGGGCGTACCGATGCGGTGATGCACCTGATCGGCGAAACGATGAGCGAACTGGGGTTGCCGTTCTGGCTGACCCGCCGTGGTGCGCTGATCGCCGAACTGCCCGGCCGCTCCGAGACGATGGAACGCGCGATCGTGGTGCACGCCGACACGATCGGCTGCATGGTGCGCGAACTCAAGGACAACGGTCGGCTCTCGGTGATCCCGATCGGCACCTTCTCGGCCCGGTTCGCCGCCGGGGCCCGGGTGCGGATCTTCCGGGACGGCACCGAGCAGCACCTGACCGGGACGATCATGCCGTTGAAGGCCAGCGGGCATGCCTTCGGCGATGACGTCGACACCCAGCCGACCGACTGGGACCACGTCGAGGTGCGGGTGGACGAACGGGCCCATTCCAAGGCCGACCTGGAGGCCCTCGGCCTGCAGATCGGTGACTCGGTGGCCCTGATCGCCAGCCCGGAACTCACCGACGCCGGGTTCATCGTCTCCCGGCACCTGGACGGCAAGGCCGGGGTGGCGATCGCCCTGGCGCTGGCCAAGTCGGTGGTCGACGCCGGCATCGAACTCCCCCACCGCACCGGCATCATGGTCACCATCACCGAGGAGGTCGGGCACGGCGCCACCGGGCTGCCGGCCGACGTGGCCGAGATGATCTCGCTGGACAACAGCGTCTGCGCCCCCGGTCAGCATTCGATCGAGCACGGGGTGACCATTCCGATGGCCGACCTGCACGGGCCCTTCGACTATCACCTGACCCGCCGGTTGTGTGCCCTGGCCGAACAGCACGACATCACCCACGCCCGTGACGTGTTCCGGTACTACCGCTCCGATGTGGCGGCCGCGATCGAGGCCGGCGCCGAGACCCGGGCTGCCCTGGTCGCCTTCGGGGTGGACGGCAGCCACGGCTGGGAGCGCACCGAGTTCGCCTCGCTGACCGCCACCTACGAACTGGTGGCCCGCTGGTTGCAGACCTCGTTGACCTTCGCCGATTGGGACACCGCCGACAGCCGCGACCTGGCCGACTTCCCGGCCGAACACCAGCCGGCCCAGACCGAGCAGTGGGTGCCGTTGACCCGGGGTGACTTCACCGACCCGGGCGAGACCGACCCGGCCGGGGCCTGGCCGCCGCCGGAGGGGCCGCACTGAGCACGGCGGCGACCGGTGTCCGGCTCCGTGGGCCGGGGCCGGGTCAGCCGGCCCGGTGCGGGGCCCGGGTGGCCGGCATCAGGTAGTCGACGAAGGCCTCCACGACCGGTTGCGGCTCGTGGTTGGCCAAGCCGGGGCGCTCGTTGGCCTCGATGAAGACGTACTCGTTGCCCGACACGTCGGGCACCAGCAGGTCGATGCCGGTAACCGGAATGCCGATCGTGGCCGCCGCGGTCACCGCCGCGTCCTTCAACGTCCGCGACACCTGATCGGTGACATCGTGAATCGTGCCCCCGGTGTGCAGGTTCGCGGTGCGCCGCACCTGGATCCGGGTGCCGGCCGGGGGCACATCGTCCATCGCCCAGCCCTCCTCGCGCACCGTCGCCTCGGTCAGGTCGTCGAGCGGAATCCGGGATTCACCCCCGGTGGCCGCGGCCCGCTTGGCACTGTGCCGTTCGATCAGCTCGCGCACCGTGCGGGTGCCGTTGGCGACCACCTCGGCCGGGCGGCGCACCGCGGCGGCGACCACCTCACCGTCGATCACGATCAGGCGCAGATCCTCACCCTCGGCATGCTCCTCGATCAGAATCTCGGTGCCCGGCCCACCGGCCCGGGCCAGCGCGGCGTCGAGTTGGTCGTGTTCGGTGATGTGCACGGTGATGCCCGCGCCCTGTTCGCCGCGCACCGGTTTCACCACCACCGCACCGACCCGGTCGAGGAACTTGTGGTCGCTGTCGTCGAAATCGGCCATCTTGCCCTGCGGCACCCGCAGCCCGGCCTCGGCCACCAGCGTCCGGGTGACCCGCTTGTCGTCGCACCGGCTCATCGCGACCGCGGTGGTGTACTGCGACAGTGATTCGCGGGTGATCACCGTGCGGCCGGCGTGTTCCAGCTCCAGGTAGCCGGTGGAGGCGTCCAGCACCCGCACCCGGATGTTGCGGCGCAGGGCCTCGTCGGCGATGATCCGCGCGTACGGGTTGAGGTCGTCCAGTTCGGCCGGTGGGCCGATCGTGAACAGCGGCTCGTTGATCGCGTTCTTGCGTTTCACGACCAGCTCGGACACCTTCTCGAAACCGACCTGCTCGTACAGCCGGATCGCCGGGCGGTTGTTGTGCACCACCGACAGGTCGATGAAGGCCGCCCCGCGGGCGATCAGTTCGGTGGCCAGGGCGTCGATCAACCATTTGCCGATGCCCGGGTGGGGCTGGTTCGGGTCGGTCGCCAGGCTCCACAGGCTGGAGCCGGCGTCCTCCGCCCCGCCCAGGGCGCGGTGGTCGATACCGGTGACGGTGCCGACGATCCGGCCGCTGTCGGTTTCCACCGCGACCAGGTAGATCACCTGATCCTCGGCGAGGTTCGTCTCCATCACGTCCAGATCGGCGGTCACCATCCGGCAGGCCCGGTAGATGCTGTTCATGCTGGCCAGCTCGGAGCGGTTCCGGGCCGGGCGGATCTCCACCGCCCCACCGGTGGGCAGCTCGGGCCGGTAGTCGGTCAGGTCGAGCCGGTACACGTGGCTGGGGTCGATGAAGAAGTCCATCGGGTGCAGGGCGACGAACACGTGGGCATCGGCCAGGTAGACACAGCAGTCGCGTCGCCCGGTGGCCTCGTCGCGCAGCAGAGCGCCGAGGTCGTCGGGGTCGGCGAAGGTACTGCCGAACACCACCCGCCCCCAGCCCAGATCCTGGACGACGTTGCGGGTGTGGAAGTCGATGGTCATCGGCCGGCCCCACCTGCGGCGTCGACATGCTGTTGCAGCCACAGCTCCAACAGGCCGATCTGCCACAGTTGGTTGCCCCGCAGCACCGTCAACTTCTCGTTCGGGGCGGCCAGCAGCCGTTCCACCGCCTCGGTGCGGAACAGGCCCCGGCCGGTGGCGGCCCGGCTGTGCAGGGCATCGCCCACCATGTCGAGGTACTCGCCCTGGAGGTGTTTCAGTGCCGGCACCGGAAAGTAGCCCTTCGGCCGGTCTATCACCGCGGCCGGGATCACCTTGCGGGCGGCCTCCTTGAGCACGCCCTTGCCCCCGTGCGCGGTTTTCAGCCCGGGTGGGCAACTGGCGGCCAACTGCACGAGTTCGTGGTCCAGGAACGGCATCCGGCCCTCCAGGCCCCAGGCCATCGTCATGTTGTCGACCCGCTTCACCGGGTCGTCCACCGCCATCACGGTGGTGTCCAGCCGCAGCGCCCGGTCGGTGGCGGTGTCGGCCCCGGCCGCCGCGAAGTGGGCCCGGGCGAAGTCGCCGGACACGTCGGTGCCGGCCATCCATTCGGGGGCCAGCAGCTCGGCCAGTTCGTCGTGGCCGCGGTCGAAGAAGGCCTTGCGGTAGGTGGCCAGGGCACCGTCGACGTCCCCGTCGGCCACCTCGGCCAGCGGCGGGTACCAGTGGTAACCGGCGAACATCTCGTCCGCCCCCTGCCCCGACTGGACGACCTTGACGTGCCGGGACACCTCCTGGCTGAGCAGGAAGAAGGCGATCGCGTCGTGGCTGACCATCGGCTCGCTCATCGCCCCGATCGCGTCGGTCAGGGCGGGCAGCATCCGGGCCGAATCGACCCGGATCTGTTGGTGGTCGGTGCCGTAGTGCTCGGCGATGATGTCGCTGTAGGTGAACTCGTCACCCTCCTCACCACCGGCGGCTTCGAAGCCGATGCTGAAGGTCTTCAGGTCGGTGTGCCCGGCCTCGGCGAGCAGCCCGACGATCAGGCTGGAGTCCAAGCCCCCCGACAGCAGGGAGCCCACCGGCACGTCGGCGACCAGGTTGCGTTGCACCGCGGTGCGCAGCGCGTCCAGGGTGGCGTCCTGCCAGTCGGTCTCCGACCAATCGGCATGCTGCGGGTCGCGGGCGAAGGACGGCGCCCAGTAGCTGCGTTCGCTGCGGCGGCCATCGGCCTCGATGCGCAGGATGGTGGCCGGGCTGATCCGGCGCACCCCGGCGAGGATGGTGCGCGGGGAGGGCACCACGGCGTGGAAGGTCATGTAGCTGTGCAGCGCCTCGGTGTCGATCGAGGTGTCGACCCCACCGGCGCGCACCAGGGCCGGCAGCGAGGAGGCGAACCGCAGCGCCCCGTCCACCTCGGCCCAGTAGAGCGGTTTCACCCCGACCCGGTCGCGCACCAGGGTCAGTGCCCCGGTATCGCGTTCGGCGATCGCGCAGGCGAAGATGCCCTGCAGCCGTTCGAAGACGGCCTCACCCCACTCCAGCCAGCCGCGGGCGATCACCTCGGTGTCACCGGTGCTGGTGAACCGGTGCCCCTTGGCGGCGAGTTCGTCGCGCAGTTCGTGGTGGTTGTAAATGCTGCCGTCGAGCACGATCGACAACCCGTGATCGACGTGGTGCATCGGCTGGGCGGCCGCCGCACTCGGGTCGATCAACGCGAGTCTTCGGTGTCCCAGCGCGATCGCGTCATGCGACCACACTCCTTGCCCGTCCGGGCCACGCGGAGCCAACTGCTCCGTCATGGTCACAACGGCGGCAAGGTCCGCCGTCCGGTTGTACGCGATCTCTCCGGCAATTCCGCTCATGCGGGATGCTCCGCCTCGGTCTCGACAACACTGGTCGGGGGTCAAGCATAGTCGCAACCGGCGACCGGGCGTTCAGGCGGTGTTCACCTCCACCACCGCGCGGCTGCGCACCGACCCCTCGGCCAGCGCCCGGTAGGCGTTCGGGATGTCGTCGAAGCCGAACCGGTTCACGTCCAGCACCACATCGCCGGTCTTGGCCAGTTCGACCACCGCGTGCAGGTCGGCGACGGTCGAGCCCTGGGTGCACCACAGGTCGCATTCGAAGGGCAGTTGCCCCCAGGAGACCGACACCTTGCCCCGGCCGGCCCCGATGATGCCGAAGCTGCCGCTGCGGGCGGCCACCGACAGCCCGGTGGCCAAGGTGGCGTCCACCCCGACGAAGTCGAGCACGATGTCGGCGCCCCGGTCACCGACCAGGCCCTTCAGTTGCTCGTTGACGTCGCCCTCGGAGAGCAACAGTTCGTGGGCCCCCAGTTCGGCGGCGTGGTCGAGGCGGTGCTGGGCGGTGTCCACCGCGATGATCCGGGCATCGGAGAGCAGCCGCAGCCACTGGATGCCGTACCCGCCCAGACCGCCGGCACCGATCACCACGGCGGTGCCGTCGGGCAGCAGCTTGTGCAGGGCACGGCGCACCGCGTGGAAGGAGGTGGTGCCGGCGTCGCACAGCGGAGCGGTGGCGACCGGGTCGAGGTCATCGAGCGGGACGATGTGGGCGAGGTTGTCCACCAACACGTATTCGGCGAGCCCACCGTCCAGTCCGTAGCCGCGGCCCTGCCAGGTGTTCACGCAGATGTTCTCGGCCCCCGCTCGGCAGGAGACACATTGCCCGCAGGGCGAGGACGCGTAGACGATCACCGGACTGCCGACCACGGGCACGTCCCGGGGCGTGCCGGGGCCGTACTTGGCCACCCAGCCGGCGGTTTCGTGCCCCAACGTGAACGGCAACTCGTAGGGGAACGTGCCCGGCCGGGCATTGAGGAACA